>DATNGY010000364.1:0-3846 GCA_035605735.1 Solirubrobacteraceae bacterium | reverse complement strand
AGATCCACGTGGCGCTGACGAGCCCGAAGGTGCGCGCGCGCGAGACCGCCCGGATCGCCTGCGCCGTGCTCGACGTCGACCTCGCCGAGCACGACGCCCTGGCCGAGGGCTTCGACTCGCGCGAGGCGCTCGCGCTGCTCGGCGCCGCCGGCGCCGACCAGCGCGTCTTGGTCGTCGGCCACGAGCCGGACTTCAGCGAGGTCGTCGAAGACCTCACCGGCGCGCGGATCGATCTCAAGAAGGGCGGCGTCGCCGCCGTCCGCATGGACGGCACGCGCGGCGAGCTCGTCGCCCTCCTGCGCCCGCGCGAGCTCGATCGGATCGGCGCGGCCTGAGGCCCTGCACTGCCGTCGCCCACCGTATAGCGTCTGATCGACATGGGGCCCGAGAGCGCCCGACCACGGCAGCGGTCCGGCGCTCCGTCGCCTCCCGTGGCGCTGCGCCCCGCCGCGGCCTGGCTCGACGGCGCCGTGGACCTGCTCGCGCGCGAGCTGCGCGAGCACCACGCGCCGACGGCCGAGCACTCGCACCGCGCGGCCCGTGTGGCGCGCGCGGTGGCCGACGAGATGGCGCTCGGCTCGCTCGAAGCCACCGAGGCCAAGCTCGTCGCGGTCCTCCACGACGTGGGCAAGCTCGCGATCGATCCCGAGCTGCTCGACTTCCCGGGGCGCCTGAGCGACCGGGAGCTCGAGCGCATGCGCCGGCACACGATCGAGGGCGAGGAGCTCCTCGCCCGCACGGCCGGCCTCGAGCAGCTCGCCCCGGCCGTGCGCGCGACGCACGAGGCGTGGGACGGCTCGGGCTATCCCGACGGGCTCAGCGGGGACGAGATCCCGCTCACCGCCCGCATCGTCGCGGTCGTCGACGCGTACGACGCGATGGTCAGCGCGCGCGCCTACCGCACGGCGCTCTCCGACGCCGAGGCGACGCGGCGGCTCGAGGCCGGAGCGGGCGTGCAGTTCGACCCCGGCGTGGTCGACGCGCTGCTGCGCGTGCTGCGCCGCGAGGGCCGCGCGTAGCATGGATGCGTGCCCGAGCTGCCCGAGGTCGAGATCACGGCGCGCAGGCTGGACGCCGCGCTGCGCGGAGCCGTGGTCGAGTCGGCGCTCGCGCCCGGCCTGAACGCGCTCAAGACCTTCGACCCGCCGCTCGCCGCGCTCGACGGACGCGCGGTCGCGGGCGTGCGCCGGCGCGGCAAGCATCTCGTCGTCGAGCTCGAGGACGGGCTCGCGCTGCTCTTGCACCTGATGTCGGCCGGGCGCCTGCAGCTCTTCGACGCGCGCGCGTCGCTCCGCGACCGCACGTCGCGGCTGCTCGTGCGCCTGACCGACGGACGGGAGCTGCGCCTGCGCGAGTTCGGAACCAAGCAGGCCGCGTGGGTGAAGCTCCTGCGCGCCGACGCCGTCGAGGACGACGAGGCGATCGCGACGCTCGGCCCCGAGGCGTGGCCGGACCCGCCGCCCCTGCGGGAGCTCCTCGCCGCCGAGGGCGCGCGACCGCTCAACGCGGTGCTGCGCGACCAACGCGTGATCGCGGGGATCGGCCGCTCGTGGGTCGACGAGATCCTGTGGACGGCGATGCTCTCGCCCTTCAAGCGCGGCGACGATCTCGACGACGCCGAGGCGGACAGCCTGCGCGACGCCGTGCTCGAGCGCCTCGGCGGCGCCATCGAGCACTACGAGCGCGTCGTCGAGCTCCCGATCCCCGACAAGCTGCCGATGCCGCTCGAGGTCCACCGGCGCCAGGGCGAGCCGTGCCCGCGCTGCGGGACGACGATCGAGGCCGTCCACTACGAGGACTACGTCATGTGCTACTGCCCGCGCGACCAGACGGCCGGGCGCGTGCTGAAGGACCGCCGGCTCTCGCGCCTGCTCAAGTAGCGCGGTGCCGCTCGATGCCTTCGTGCTGGCGCTCACGGCGGCCGTCGTGCACGCGGGCTGGAACCTGCTGACGGCGCGCTCGCCGTCGTCGGTGGCGACGAGCGCGGTCGCCCTCCCGCTCGGCGCGCTCGCCTGTCTCCCGCTCGCGGTAGCCGCCTGGGACGTCGACGGCGCGGTCGCGCCGTACGCGGTCGCCTCCGTCGCGCTCGAGGTCGGCTACATCACGCTGCTGGGCACGGCGTACGACCGCGCCCCGCTGACGGTCGTCTACCCGGCGGCGCGCGGACTCGCGGTCGTGCTCGTGCTCGCGGTGAGGTCGGCCTGCTCGGCGTCTCGCTCCCGGCCGGAGCGGTCGCCGGCGTGCTCGCGGTCGCGGCCGGCGTGGTGCTCGTCCGCGGCGAGCGCGGGCGCGGCATCGGGCTCGCCGTCGGCGTCGCGGGCTGCATCGCGGGCTACACGCTCGTCGACCACGCCGCGCTCGACCACGCCGCGCCGCTTCCGTACCTCGAGCTCAAGCTCGGCCCGACGGCGCTGATCGCGCTCGCGATCGGCGCGGCGCGCGTGGGGCGCCGCCGGCTCGCGGCCGCGGTGGACGTGAACGCGCTGCTCGTCGGGCTCGGGGTCTTCGCGGCGTACGGGCTCGTGCTCGCCGCCCTCGCCCGCGCGCCCGCGGCGCCGGTCGCCGCCGTGCGCGAGTCGAGCATCCTGATCGCGGCCGCGTTCGCCGCGGCGACGTCGAGCGAGCGCGTCCCCCTGCGCCGCTGGGCGGGCGCGGCGGCGGTCGCCGCCGGGGTCGCGGCGATCGCCCTCGCTTGAGCTATTCAATTACGTGCGTATCCGATTGGCTCAGGTTGTGGGGGCGTTCGGTTCGGCGTCGAGGGCGGTGGGGCGCCGTCGGCTCGCGCTCGTTCGGGGGCACGTCGAGTGGCCCGGGGGCTCCCGGCGCGCGGTGGGGACCACTCGACCTCCGACGGCGCCGCGGAGCGCCCCGCGAGCGTCCCCTCACCATGAAGGGAGGGTGAACGGTCAACGGGGCGTCGGCGCGGGCGGTCAGGGGTCGCGGGAGGGCCGGTCGGTGGCGAGCGTGGCTCATCTCTCAATCGCCTCCTCGTGGGAGGACCGGGTGGTATGGGAGCCGCTAGGGCGGCTCATCTCAGGTAGGGCCGCCAATGAGCTCGACGCCGCGGGCGCCCAGGTCGCCCACGGCGCCGCCACGTCGTCGCTCCGCAAGGAGGCCGCCCTTCGATGCCGAGCGCTACCGCGAGGCCCGCAGCGCAACGGCGTCCGCGGCCACCGGAGCCAACCGGATACGCACGGTTCAATAAACGCTACGGGGCCTAGGCGATAGAGCATTGCTGGGGGCCCGTCTCCGCGCCTTGCTCCCGTACTGTCGCGGGCTCTCACCGTCGTCGTCTTTGCTCTGGCGCACGAGGCCGAGCGCGCGCTATGGGATCGTCGCCGTGGCGCTCAAGTCGTCTCCGTAGGATCAAGGCATGATCGAGACCGGTCGGCCCGCCCCGGACTTCGCGCTCCCCGACCAGGACGGCGAGACGGTCCGCCTCTCAGAGCTGCGCGGCCGCCGCGTCGTCCTCTACTTCTACCCGCGGGCCGACACGCCGGGCTGCACCGCGCAGGCCTGCGGCGTTCGCGACCACCAGGACGACTACGACGCGGCCGGAGCGACCGTGCTCGGCGTGTCGCCGGATCCGGTGGCCGCGGTCAAGCGCTTCCACGACAAGCAGGGCCTCACGTTCCGCCTCCTCGCCGACGAGGACCACGCTGTCGCCGAGGGCTACGGGGTCTGGGTCGAGAAGTCCAGGTACGGGCGGAAGTCGTGGGGCAACGAGCGCACGACGTTCGTCATCGACGAAGACGGCGTCGTCCGCGACGTGCTCCGCAAGGTCAAGCCCAAGGAGCACGACGGGCTCGTGCTCGGCACCCTCGAGCAGCTCTAGCCCTGGCCGTG
>DATNGY010000363.1:0-5800 GCA_035605735.1 Solirubrobacteraceae bacterium | reverse complement strand
CGGCCGCGACGTCCACGGGACCGCGGAGCTGCACGACGCCGATCGCGCCGAGCACGCGCACGTCGGCGACGCCGGGGAGCTCGCCGGCTGCGGCGAGGCCGTCGCGCAGCCCGGCCTCGATGCGCGCGACGTCCGCTCGCCACGTCCCGTCGGCGAGCAGGCCGGTGGAGGCGAGCGCGGCGGCGACCGCGAGCGCGTTGGCCATGTACGTGGGACCGTGCATGAGCGGCCCGTCGATCCGCTCGGCGACCGCGCGGCTGCACAGCGCGGCGGCGAGCGTGACGTAGCCGCCGGTGAGCGCCTTGCCCACGCACGCGATGTCGGCGCGCACGCCGGCGTGCTCGGCGGCGAAGAGCGCGCCGGTGCGACCGAAGCCGGTGGCGATCTCGTCGAGCACGAGCAGGAGCCCGAGCTCGTCGCAGACGCCCCGCAGGTGCACGAGGCAGGCCGGGTCGTAGCGCCACATCCCGCCCGCGCCCTGGAAGACCGGCTCGACGACGACCGCGGCGAGCTCGTCGGCGTGGCGCTCGGCGAGCGCCCGCACCGCGCCCGCCCACGCGTCGTCGAGCGCCGCCGGCGGGCGAGGGGCGAAGACGTGCTCGGCCATGGCTCCGCGCCAGCGCGCGTGCATGCCCGCGTCCGGGTCGCAGACGGCCATCGCCCCGAACGTGTCGCCGTGGTAGCCGCCGCGCACGGTGAGCAGCCGCCGGCGGCCGGTGGCCTGGAAGGCCATCTTGATCGCGACCTCCATCGCCACGGATCCCGAGTCGGCGAAGAAGGCGTGGTCCAGGCCGGTCCACGCGGACAGGCGCTCGGCGAGGCGGATGGCGCCCTCGTGCGTGAGGCCGCCGAACATGACGTGCGCCATCCGCTCGAGCTGCTCGCGCACGGCCGCGTCCATGACCGGGTGGCGGTAGCCGTGCACGGCGCACCACCACGACGCCATCCCGTCCACGAGCTCGCGGCCGTCGGCGAGCGTCAGGCGCACGCCGCGCGCGCCGACGACCGGCAGCGGCGCCGAGGCCGCCGGCATCGGGCCGTACGGGTGCCAGACGAGGCGACGGTCGGCCTCCAGCAGTGCGTCCCAAGCCGTCATCGGAGCCCGCGATCGTACGGGCGCCCGCGCGGAGGGGAGGCGTCGAAGGCGCTAGCGCGGGCGGTTCGAGCGGATCCTGAGCGGGGGCGGCATCACCGGATGCGCGAGGCTGTAGAAGCGTCCGGGCGTGGCGCCCTGCTCCCCGAAGCCGATCCCGGCCTGCCGAAGCGCGCGCTCGATTCCCTCCGGGCGCTTGATCGAGTAGACCTCGAAGCCAACGTCGTTGGGCGGCGTGGCGTCGATCAGCGTACGCGCGAGCACGCGGTGCTCGGCCTCGACGCCGGCGAGCTCGCCGGAGTAGCGGGCGAACGTCGCGCGGCCCGCTCGGGCGAACGTCGTGACGCCGATCAGGTAGAGGTTGACGAACAGGGTCTCGCCGGCCGTCAACGTCTTGCCCACGGCCTTCAGATCGAGCGCGTCGCCCGAGCCGCCGAAGGCGCCGTCGGGAAGCCAGAACGTGGTCGTGGTCGGTCGCCAATGCCGGCGCGTGAACCGCAGGTGGTCGACCTCGGCGGCGTAGGCCCCCTCGAACACCGCCTTCACCCCGGCGGGCACGTCGGGGTGGTGGCTCACCCGCCGGAGCAGCTCCGTCAACAACGTCACCGTGAGCGCCTCGGTCGTCACCGCAACCTCGCCGAACGCGCGGATCGAGGTGTCGCCCGGGCGCGCCGACGCCGCTGCGACCGGAGCGAGCGCCCCGCCGGCGGCGACGCCCGCAGCGCCCGCCGCCGCGCGCTCCAGCAGCCAGCGACGCGTGCGCGTCGGGGTCGTCACGTCGCGCATGGTGCGGTCGAGCACGTCGACGGTCGAGGGATGCGGCTGGACGCGCATTCTGGGCCTCCTCTATGGCCGATCGCCTGGCCGCCTTGCGATGTCGGGCAGCGGCGCTGACGATCGTGCGCTCGGCCCCGACCCTGGGCAAGACAGCGGAGGGGGCGGGATTCGAACCCGCGGTCCGCGTGAACGGACTCCGGTTTTCAAGACCGGCGCATTCGACCGCTCTGCCACCCCTCCGCGTCCAAGCGTAGGCGACGGCGCGCCGCGTGCATCGGCGCCTGAGAGGATGGGCGGGGGCCCGTGCACGAGATCGTGAGAACCGCGAGGGCAGGGCGCGCGACGCTCGCGGCCGTGGCGGCGATGGTCGCGCTCGTCGCCGTCGACGTGGCGGGGGGCTCGAGCGTCTTCCTCAGCGGCCTGTACATCGTCCCGGCGCTCGCGGTGGCGCTCACCGGGGACCGGCGAGCCACGCTCGCCCTCTCCGTCGCCGCCGTGGTGCTCGCCGTCCTCAGCGGCCCGTGGAACGACCTGATGTGGACGCAGCGCTGGCTCGTCGGGCTGCTCGTCACCGTGTCGGGCGGCATCATCGCGACGCTCTTCGCCGAACGGATCGGCCTGACGCGCGAGCTCTCGCACGCCGAGCGGCGCTTCGAGGCGATCGTCTCCGGGCTCCCCGATGCCGTGACCGTCCGCGGAGCGGACGGCGCGCTCGTCTACGCCAACGAGGCGGCCGTGAGGCTGCTCGCGGTCGGAAGCCGCGAGCGCCTGGAAGGCATGACGGCTCGGGACACCATGGAGCTCTTCGACGCCTTCGACGAGGACGGCCGGCCGTTCGCGCTCGGCGACATGCCGGGGTTCAAGGCGTGGACGTCCTCGGCGGATCCCGAGCCGCTCCTCGTCCGCAACGTCGTCCGGGCGACGGGCCAAGAGCGCTGGCTGCTGTCGAAGGCCGCGGCCATCCGCGCTCGCGACGGCCGCGCGCAGTACGTGGTCAACATCACGACGGACGTCACCGCGTCCAAGCGCGCCGAGCTCGGGCAGCGGCTCCTGGCCGACGCCGGCCGCGCGCTCGCGGCGTCGCTCGACACGAGCCGGACGCTTCGCGAGATCGCGCGGATGGCGGTCCCGAACCTCGCGGACTGGTGCGCCGTCGACGTTCGCGGCCCCGACGGCCACCTCGAGCTCATCGCCGCGGAGCACGTCGATCCAGAGCGCAGCGCCATCGCGCGCCGCTTGCGCGAGCGCCATCCGCTCGCGGCCGACGATCCCGACCCGGTGGCGGCCGTGGCCCGCGGCGACCTCCCGTCGTGGGTGCAGGACGAGACCTCGGACGCCATGCTCGCCGAGCGCGCGCGGGACCCCGAGGACCTCGAGCTGCTGCGCGCGATTCGTCCCAACGCGGTCATGGTCGTCCCCCTCCGGGCCGGCGACCGCGTGCTCGGGGCGGTGACGTTCGTGTCGGCCCAGGCGGGGCGCTTCGACGCCGAGGAGCTCGCGCTGGCGCTCGAGCTCGGCCGCCGCGCGGGCGTCGCGCTCGAGAACGCGCGGCTCTACTCCGAGCGCGGCGAGATCGCCCACACGCTTCAGGCGGCGCTCGTGCCCGATCCCGTGCCGGCCGTGCCCGGCTGGGACGTCGCGGCGCTCTACCGGCCGGCCGGCGAGGGGGCGGAGGCCGGCGGCGACTTCTACGACGTCACCGCCACCGGCGGCTGCTGGGTGGTGACGGTCGGCGACGTCTCGGGCAAGGGCGCGCGGGCCGCGTCGGTCACGAGCCTCGCGCGCTTCACGATGCGCACCGCGGCGGGCATCACCGGCGATCCGCACGCCGTGCTGAGCACGTTGAACGCCAGCCTGCTGCGCCGCCCCGACGGCGACCTATGCAGCGCCGTCGTCGCGGTGCTCGCCGAGGAGGACGGCCGCGCGTCGGTGCGCGTGCTGCGCGCGGGGCATCCCGCGCCGCTGCTGGTCCACAGGGACGAGGTCCGGCCCGTTGGCCGGCCCGGGTTACTGCTCGGCGTTGCGGAGGGAGCGACCTGGACGGAGGAGCGGCTCGAGCTGGAGCGCGGCGACCGGCTCGTCCTCTTCACGGACGGCGTGACGGACGCCGCGGGCCCGGGCCGCGAGCACTTCGGCGAGGGACGGTTGCGCGCGGTGCTGGGCGAGCGTGGCGGCGAGGACCCCGGGGCCGTCGTCGACGCGGTCTGGGCGGCGCTCGAGGGGTTCCGGGTCGGGGCCCAGCCCGACGACATCGCCGTTGTCGTCCTCGAGCGGCTACGGCCCGACGAGGTGGCGCTGCCTGGCGGCCCGCGCGCGCCGGCGGCAGCGCGCGCTGTGGCCCGGGAGCGGCTCGAGGGCCTCGTCGCTCCCGACGCGCTCGAGACGGCGGTGCTGCTCGTCTCGGAGATCGTGTCCAACGCGGTCCGCCACGGCGGGGGCGGCGACGACGGCCAGGTGCGCCTGCGCGTCGTCGCGTTCGCCGAGCGCATCCGCGCGGAGGTCCGCGACGGCGGCCCGGGCTTCGAGCCGCAGGCGCGCGCGGCCGGCCCCGACGGTGGCTTCGGGCTCGTGATCGTCGAGCGCTTCGCGTCGCGCTGGGGGGTCGATCGCGAGGGCGCTGTGACCTGCGTGTGGTTCGAGCAGCCGGCGGCGGGGACGGCGACTCGGCCGGCCCCCCTCTACACTGGCCGCAGCCGGGAGAGGTGGCCGAGTGGCTGAAGGCACTCGCCTGCTAAGCGAGTATGGGGCCGACCGTCCCATCGCGGGTTCGAATCCCGCCCTCTCCGCTCCGGGCGCCCGGTCCGGACCGCCGCCGCCGCTAAGATCGGACGTCGCGCTGCGCCCGTAGCTCAGCTGGATAGAGCGTCGGTCTACGGAACCGAAGGTCAGAGGTTCGAATCCTCTCGGGCGCGCTTCAGGTTTCCGCTGCTAATGAGGCCTTTCTGCCCCCATGAGCGTTGACGGATTCGGGCGATTTCACGACTTGGATCAACGCTCGGTCGACACCATTGCCGGGGCACCTGATCTCCTCTTTGCAGAAGTGTCGACGACGCGGGTGCGGATGTTCCCCAGCACGTCGCTTGCGTCGCGTGCTCGCGTGTCGTGAGACGCCAGTAGCCCGAGAGCAGCGTCGCTTGCACGTGGCCAACTCGGCGGGCTGCCGTCCAAGGCGATAGTCGGCGTGCGGCGAGGCCGGCTACTTGGGCGGCGTTCGCGACTGGTTGCGCGCAAGGTAATCCGGATCGGGTGATGACCGCCGGCGATCCGGTCTGGGAGGGTAACGAGACGCGCACAACCGGTGGAAAGGAACTTCGTGAGCCAGGGTGAGTCCGATGGACCGCATCGCGACGTGCTGCCGATCCCGGACAGGCCGTACGAGGGCGAGCTGCCGCTCGATGCCAAGGACCCAGACGTGTCCTTCCCTGCGATCGAGCCGCTGCAGCCGCCGGCGGGCGCGCCTAACGTCCTTGTCATCTTGCTCGACGACGTCGGCTTCGGGGCGTCGAGCGCGTTCGGCGGGCCATGCGCGACGCCGACGGCTGAGCGGCTGGCGGGGAACGGCCTGAAGTACAACCGCTTCCACACGACGGCTCTGTGCGCCCCGACGCGGGCTGCGCTGCTGTCGGGGCGCAACCACCATACGGTGGGAATGGGGGTCATCACGGAGCTCGCCACCGCGGCGCCCGGGTACAACTCGGTTCGGCCCAATACCTGCGCGCCGCTAGCGCAAACGCTGCTGCTGAACGGCTATTCGACGGCCCAGTTCGGTAAGTGCCACGAGGTGCCGGTGTGGCAGACGAGCCCGATGGGCCCCTTCGATGCCTGGCCGACGGGCGGTGGGGGCTTTGAGTACTTCTACGGCTTCATCGGCGGAGAGACGAACCAGTACTACCCGGCCATCTACGAGGGCACGACGCCGGTCGAGCCCGA
>DATNGY010000362.1:0-4906 GCA_035605735.1 Solirubrobacteraceae bacterium | reverse complement strand
GCGGCGAGCCGCTCGACGCCGAGCAGGTCCTCGCGATCTCGCGCCTGCCGGCACGCGACGTCCTCTTCGGTCAGCTCGTGGGCGTCGTCGCCTCGCCGATCACAGGCGTCGTGCGCACGCTGAACGCGCTGATCGCGGGGCTGGCCTCGCAGCTCGGGCAGATCGCCGAGCAGCGCGGCGGCGAGGAGCCGCCGGCGGGCGCGGCGGGCGGGCCTGATATCGAGACGCCCGACCAGGACGCCGAGCCACCGCAGCCGGCGGCGAGCCCCGACGCCCCGGCCGAGGGCGCGGCGGGCGAAGCCGATTCCCCTTCCAACGACGAGGAGACCACCACATGACCACCACCCAGGAATGGATCGAGGAGCTGAAGTCGATCTCGGTCCTCGAGCTGAGCGAGCGCATCAAGGCGCTCGAGGAGGAGTTCGGCGTCTCGGCGACCGCCGTCGCCGCGGCCGCGCCGGCCGCGGCCGGCCCGGCGACCGACGGCGCCGCCGAGGAGGAGGCCCCGAGCGCGGTCGACGTCGTCATCACGGCCGCCGGCGACAAGAAGATCCAGGTCATCAAGGTCGTCCGCGCGGCGACCGGCCTGGGCCTCAAGGAGGCCAAGGCCGTGGTCGACGAGGCGCCGAAGGCCGTCCGCGAGGGCCTCGACCGCGAGGAGGCCGAGAAGCTCAAGGGCGAGCTCGAGGAGGCGGGGGCCTCCGTGGAGCTCAAGTAGCGCGAGCCGCGCGGGCCGAGTGGTGCCTCGACGGTCTATGTGACCGTTCGGGGACCACTCAGGTCGGCGGCGGCGCGAAGCGTCGCCCCCACGTCTCCGAGGTCGCCCGCGATGTGGTGGTCCGTAAAGCGCAGCACGCGCCACCCGGCGAGGACGAGCTCGGCGTCGCGCTCGTGATCGTTCTCGCGGGCGCCGCGCGCCGCGTGGTAGGCGTGGCCGTCGACCTCGACCACGAGGCGGTGCTCAGGCCAGGCGAAGTCACGCTCGTGGCCGGCGATGCGGTGGTTGACGAGCGGCGCGAGCAGCCCGGCTTCGAGTGCGAGTCGCCGCATCCGCCGCTCGAGGCCGGAGCGGCTCCGCAGCTCGGAGCCGTCGTCGCCGAGCAGCCGCGCGAGTGCGCGGGTGCCGCGGCGGCTCTGGCCGCGGTCGGCGGCGCGCCGGACCGCGCCGACGTCGAGACGGACTCCGTGGTCGGCGATCGCGCGCAGCGTCCGATAGGGGACGACGGCGGCGAGGTCGACGATGGTGCGCGCCGGCGTCGTTGTCGGCACGCCGCGCTCGATCGTGATGTCGGCGCGCGTGAGGCGTGCGCGGTGGACGACGATCCCCGGTCGTCGCCGCTTGCCGGCCGGAACCGTCACGTGGACGGCAGGATCCGCCGGCACCGAGGACATGCGCCAGAGCCGCGCTGCCGAGACGTAACTCAGCACCGCGCACTCGCCGCAGGCCAGGACCGCCGCGAGCCATCGTCCTTCCGCGCGCAGCGCCGTGTGCGCCAGGGCGTAGACGCCGACGTGCAGTCGGCGCAGCGCTCCGCGGCGCAGCATGCTGTCGATGGCCGCCACGGACAGGCGGAGCGCGAGCAGCTGGTCGCGGGTCACGACGCCGTGCTGGTGCTCGGCGAGCGCCCGAGTCGTCGCTAAACGGTCCATACGACCGTCTAGGGACCACTCGCGCTAGTTCGCCCCCTCCGAGACGACCTCGAACCACGTGACGATCATCGGCTCGTCGTCGGTGATGTGCCAGTCGGGCTCGCCGAGCAGGAGCGCGATCTCCTCGCGCGCGCCCTCGTAGAACGCGCGCTGGGTCGCGCGCCAGTCCTCGGCCGGCTCGCCGACCGCGAGCTCCGCGGCGACGACGTCGTCGTCGATGATCGAGAACGGGACGACCATCACCTGCGTGACCTCGACCGTCGCGCGGCGGCGCCCGCTGCCGTCGAAGACCGGCAGGCGCTGGCCGATCCGCGGCGGGCCGCCCTCGAGCTCCCACTCGCGCGCGAGCGACGTGCTCACGGTCTTCTTGCCCTCGAGCACGAGTTGGACGAGGCGCTCCCCGAGGCCGTCGTCGCCCTCGAAGCCGAACTCGAGGAACGCCTCGCGGGGCGCGCGGTGGGGTTCGAGCGGGATCGTCGCGGTCAGCCGCGTGCCGCCGCCGGCGGGGCTGTCGACGGCGAACGTCCCGTCGAGCGCCGCGACCCGATCGCCAAGCCCGGACAGCCCCGAGCCGCCGACCGCGTCCGCGCCGCCGGCGCCGTCGTCGGCGACGTCGATCTCCAGGCGGCGCCCCGAGCAGCGCACGTCGACGCGGACCTCGCTCGCGTCCGCGTGCTTCATCGCGTTCGAGAGCGCCTCGGAGACGAGGTAGAAGACCGTCGTCTCCAGCGGCTCGGACAGCCGGCGGTCGGGGAGCTCGCCGATGCGCAGCGGCAGCGGCGAGCGCGCGGCGAGCGCGGCCAGCGTCGGGCCCAGTCCGTACTCGCTCAGGCCCGAGGGATGCAGGCCGCGGACGAGCTCGCGCAGCTCGTCGTTGGCGAGCGCGGCCTGCTCGCGCGCCTTGGCCACGAGCCCGGCCGCGGCGGTGGGATCGTCTTCGATGCGCCGCTCGGCCAGCGCGAGCAGGTGGCCGAGGGCGACGAGCCGCTGCTGGGCGCCGTCGTGGAGGTCGCGACCGATGCGCCGGCGCTCCTCGTCGGCCGCCGCCACGATCCGCGCGCGCGAGGCGCCGGCCTCGTGCTCGCGCTGGCGCAGGACGGCCTCGTAGCGGCGGCGATCGATCTCGCCCGCGGCGCGCGCGGCGATGATCCGCAGCGCGGCGCGGTCGTCGTCGGATGCCTCGAGCGCGCGGCTGGCGAGCACGCCGAGGTAGCCGATGAGCGCGCCGCCGGCGCCACGCAGCCCGACGCCCAGGTAGCCGTCGAGGCCGTAGCGGGCGACGAGCGGGTCGCTTCCGAAGCGCGCGACGGCGCCCTCCGAGATCTCGACGAGCTGCTCGTCGCCCAGGCGCTCGAGCGGCGTGCCGGCGGTCCGGAACGCGCTGCCCTCCGGCAGCTCGACGCCCTCCTCCCACGACGCGAGCACCACCGCCGCGCCGCCCTCGGGGTCGACGAGCTCGGCGACGAAGGCGACCTCGGCGCCGAAGGCCTCGGCGAGGCGGTGCACGAGCGACGTGAAGAACGGCGTGCCCGTCTTGACCGCGGTGTCCGCGGCGACCGTGCGCAGGAGGTCGGCGCCCCGGCGGGGCGTTCGCGGCCCGGTGCGGCGCTTGTCGCGGGCGGCGGCCATCGTCGCCGATCGTAGCCCCGCCACGGTCAGCGGTCGGGTGAGCCGTCTACCCGCCCGGGTGGCACGACGCGACGCCGACCGCTACCCTTCCGCCCGTCGACCGATAGTCGTAGCCGCCCACCACACCGGCGCCGCGCCACATACGCGGCCGCCCCGGGCGGGGTCCGTGAGCGTCGACCGCCCCCCACGGGGGCTGCTTCGCCCTGTGCTATCTTGGATGGTCGCGCTCTCCGTGAGCGCTCCTCCGCCGCATTGCCCGCCTTCGACACCCCCGAGGAGTCGCCGTCTTGCCGCCCGTAGACGCTCCTAGGACGCGCCGCAGCTTCGCACGCCTGAACAAGGTCCGCGACGTCCCCAACCTCATCGACATCCAGCGCAAGTCGTTCGACTGGCTGGTCGACCCCGAGCACGGTGGTCTCCGCGAGACGATCGACGACATCTCGCCGATCGAGGACTACACGGGCCACCTCGCGGTGAACTTCGGCGAGTTCCACTTCGACGAGCCGACCGCGTCGATCGAGGAGTGCCGCGAGAAGGACCTCACGTACTCGCGGCCGCTGACGGTCACCGTCGCCTTCATCAACCACGAGACGGGCGAGATCCGCGAGCAGTCGGTCTTCATGGGCGACTTCCCGTGGATGACCGAGCGCGGCACGTTCATCATCAACGGGACCGAGCGCGTCGTCGTCACGCAGCTCGTGCGCTCCCCGGGCGCCTACCTGATGGAGCCCAAGGACCGCGAGAAGCAGGTCTTCACGGCGAACCTCATGCCCGCGCGCGGATCGTGGCTCGAGCTCGAGATCGACAAGAAGGGCCGCGTCTACGTGCGCATCGACCGCAAGCGCAAGCTGCCGGTCACGGTGCTGCTGCGGGCGATGACCTACAACCCGGAGACCGACGCGAGCGTCGAGGAGAGCCACGAGGACATCGAGCGCCTCGACCAGGAGCTGCTCGACCTCTTCGACGGCTCGCTCTACGTCCGCAACACGATCGAGGCGGACCCCGACAACACGAAGACGAAGAAGGGCGCGCTCATCGAGCTCTTCAAGAAGCAGCGCCCGGGCGAGCCGCCGAGCGTCGACGCCGCCTACGCGCTGTTGCAGCAGCTCTTCTTCGACCCCAAGCGCTACGACCTCACCCGCGTCGGGCGCTACAAGCTCAACTCGCGCCTGGGTCTCGAGATCGACCTCGACACGCGCACGCTCACGCACGACGACATCCACGCGCTCGTGCGCGAACTCGTCAACCTGCCCAAGCTCCTCGGGATCCCCGAGGACGGCGAGTCCGAGATCAAGGACTACGCGGCCGAGGCGCTCTCGATGCCGCGCGAGCCGGTCGCCGAGCACCTCGACGAGTACGAGCACTTCGGCAACCGCCGTCTGCGCACGGTCGGCGAGCTCATCCAGGAGGCCTTTCGCATCGGCCTCTACCGAATGGAGCGTGTCGTGCGCGAGCGCCTGACGACCGAGGACGAGGACACGATCACGCCGCAGACGATCATCAACATCCGCCCGGTCGTGGCCGCGCTGAAGGAGTTCTTCGGCTCCTCCCAGCTCAGCCAGTTCATGGACCAGACGAACTCGCTGTCCGGGCTCAGGCACCGGCGCCGCCTGTCGGCGCTCGGCGC
>DATNGY010000361.1:0-2027 GCA_035605735.1 Solirubrobacteraceae bacterium | reverse complement strand
CCCCGCGTTCGAGGCGACGGAGCTGTTCGCGCGCGGCGTGGGGGAGTCGACCGATGTCGTCCAGAAGCAGATGTACACGATCCCCGACGACGGGATCACGCTGCGCCCTGAGGTCACGGCGCCGATCTGCCGCGCCTACCTCGAGCACGGCATGCACAAGCTGCCGCAGCCGGTGAAGCTCTGGTACCTGTCGAGCTGCTTCCGCCGCGAGCGCCCGCAGAAGGGCCGCTACCGGCAGTTCTGGCAGGTCGGGGCGGAGGCGATCGGCTCCGACGACCCAGCCGTCGACGCCGAGTTGATCGCCCTGCTGGCCGACATCCTGCGCGAGATGGGGGCGCGCGGGCTGCGCCTGCGTCTGAGCAGCCTGGGCACGCCGGCCTCGCGCGCCGAGTACCGGGCTGAGCTGCAGGACTTCCTGCGCGCGCACGCGGCGGAGCTCTCCCAGGAGGTGCGCGACCGCATCGACCTCAACCCGCTGCGCGCGTTCGACGCCGACCACCCCGGCACGAAACGCGTGATGCAGTCCGCGCCGCTGTTGCTCGATCGCCTCGCGCCCGACGACCGCGAGCACTTCGACGAGGTGCGCGCGCTGCTCGACGCCGCCGGCATCGCCTACGAGATCGACCCGACGCTCGTGCGCGGCCTGGACTACTACACGCGCACGGTCTTCGAGTTCACCTCCGACGCGCTGGGGGCCCAGTCGGGGGTCGGCGGCGGCGGGCGCTACGACGGGCTCGTCGAGCTCCTCGGCGGCCCCCCGACGCCGGGCATGGGCTGGGCCGCCGGCATCGAGCGCATGCTGCTGGCCGCCGAGGACCGCCCCGTCCCCGAGGCGGTCTGCGACCTCTTCGTCGCCCACGAGGATCGCGCGGTCGAGGCGTTCGCGCTGGCGGCCGAGGCGCGCCGCGCCGGCCTCGCCGTCCAGGAGGAGCTCGCCGGGCGCTCGCTCAAGGGCCAGCTCAAGCAGGCCGACCGGCTCGGCGCCCGCTACGTTGCCATCCTCTCCGAGGATCGCGACGGGGCGATGGCGCTCAGGGACATGGACAGCGGCGAGCAGGAGGACGTCGGCTCGGCCGGCGCGATCGTCGCGCGCGTGCTGCGGGGACGTCACCCGGCGTGAAGCACGCCCCCGACTCCAACGGCTTCCGCAACGCGTGGGCCGGCGACCTGCGCGCGGACCGCTGCGGGCGCGACGTGCGCGTAGCCGGGTGGGTCCATCGCCGCCGCGACCACGGCGGGCTGATCTTCATCGACGTGCGCGACCGCTCGGGACTCGTCCAGCTCGTCGTGCACCCGCAGGCCTCGGGCGACGCCTTCGCGCTGGCCGAGGAGCTGCGCGCCGAGCACGTGATCTCGGCCGACGGCGAGGTCGTGCGCCGTGCGCCCGAGAACGTCAACCCGAACCTCGCGACGGGCGAGATCGAGATCCACGTGCGCGCCCTGCGACGCCTCGCTACGTCGGAGACGCCGCCGTTCCCGATCGACGAGGACTCGCCCGTCGACGAGACGCTGCGCCTGCAGTACCGCTGGCTCGACCTGCGGCGCGAGCGGATGCGCAACAACCTCATCCTGCGCGACCAGGTCGCGCGCACGATGCGCGAGGTGCTCGGCGAGCGCGACTTCCTCGAGCTCGAGACCGCGATCCTCACGCGCTCGACGCCGGAGGGCGCGCGGGACTTCCTCGTCCCGAGCCGCCTGCAGCCGGGGTCGTGGTACGCGCTGCCGCAGTCGCCGCAGCTCTTCAAGCAGCTGCTGATGATCAGCGGCTTCGAGCGCTACTACCAGATCGCGCGCTGCTTTCGCGACGAGGACCTGCGGGCCGACCGCCAGCCCGAGTTCACGCAGCTCGACGTCGAGATGGCCTTCGTCGAGGAGGCCGACGTCCTGGGGACCACGGAGGCGGTGATGGCCGCGGTCTTCGATCGCGCGGGCCTCGCCGTGCCCGCCGCGCCGTGGCCGCGCATGACCTTCGCCGAGGCCATGGATCGCTTCGGTTCCGACCGCCCCGACCGGCGCTTCGGCCTCGA
>DATNGY010000360.1:0-11688 GCA_035605735.1 Solirubrobacteraceae bacterium | reverse complement strand
GGCCCCGACGCCCTGAACAACCGCGTCGAGGGGTACGCCCTCGAGCACGGCGTCGACTACCTGACCGCCCTCGACGCGGTCCTCGACGACGACCCGGACGCCGCGACGGTGGAGCTCGGCGTCGCGCCGGACAGCGACGCGCTGACGAACGTGGGGGCCGGGCGGAGAAGGCCAACCTCAAGACCAACCTCGCCATCGCCTACGGCCATAAGCCAGGCATCCAACGCCTGATCCTCGCTCACGCTGCGATCCGCCCGGTCCTGGAGCGCTTCAGCGCTCCTGAGAGGATCAGCGCGTGGTGCATCTGGCCGTGCTGCGCGATGGGCTCGAGCTGCCCTACGTCGAGCAGGGCGATCCTGACGGCGTGCCAGTCCTGCTGCTCCACGCCTGGCTGGACTCACGGCGGTGCTTCGACCAACTGCTGGCCGCGTTGCCGGAGCGCATCCGCGCGTTCGCGTTCGACCAGCGCGGGCATGGCGACGCCACCAAGCCACCGCAGGGCTATGGGCTGCGCGACTTCGCCGACGACATCGGCGCGTTCATGGACGCGGTCGGGCTCCACGCAGCCGTGCTCGCAGGCGCATCGAGCGGCGGCTACGTGGCTCAGCGGTTCGCCGTCGACGACCCGGGCCGCACACTGGGTCTGGCGCTGCTCGGGTCGCCGCGCAGCTTGCGTGGGCTGCGCCACCGTTCGCCGAGGTCGTCGCGACGATCGACGACCCGATCGACGCGGCGTTCGTCCGCGAGCTCAACCATGGGATGCTCGGGCGCGAGGTCCCAGAGACGATCATGGAAGTGCTCTGCGAGGAGAACCTCAAGGTGCCGGCGCGCGTCTGGCGCGATGCGTTCGATGGACTACTGGCGGCCGAAGCGCCGCTGGACACCGGTCCGATCTCCGCGCCTACCCTGATCGTCTGGGGCGCGCGCGACTCGCTGCTCTCGCGCCCCGACCAGGAGGCAATGGCCGCGCAGATCCCAGGCGCCCGGCTAGCGATCTATGCCGACGTCGGCCATCTGCCGGTCATCGAGGCGCCCGAACGCGTCGCCGCCGACCTCACCGCGCTATGCGACGCGGTCGCCGCGGGCTAAAGCGCTGCCGCACCCGGAGCGGCCGTTGCCGACGGCAACGTTGCGAATGCCAACGACCAGGTCGCTGCACCATCGGGTGCGGCAGCTCGCGCCGGACAAGATCAGCGCCGAGGACTTCGAGGGGTTCCTACGCGCCGAGCATCCCGGCGAGCTCACCCCGCGCCCACCTCATCCGCCATCGCCAGGGCCAGCGGCCCCGTGCACGCGCGGCCGTTCGGGGCACGCTCGGGGCACCGTCCCACGGGCCCGTGATGCCAAGGTGGCCCGGTTTGCAGGACTATTGGAGTGCCCCCGCAAGGAATCGAACCTTGAACCTTCGGATTAAGAGTCCGCTGCTCTGCCAGTTGAGCTACAGGGGCGAGCGGTTGCCATGGTAGCGGCGCCTCGCCGCTACCCGCTCTGCGCCTGCGCGGCCTGGTCGAGCTGCGAGCGCGCGACCTGGATCTGCGTCTTGAGGTCCTTGCGCTTGTCCGCCGGCGCCAGCTCGAGCGCCTTCTGCGCGGCCAGCGTGCTCTTGCGCTCCTGCTTCGCGCCGTGGGCGAGGACGGCGAGCTGCGCGTAGAGCGCCGAGACGTTCGGGCGCGCGTCGATGACGATCTCCATCGCCTGCACGGCCTTGTCGTACTGCTGCAGCGCGCCCTGGCCATAGGCCTGGACCATGAAGTTCGCCGTCGTCGCGTCCGGCTTGGACGGGTTCAACACGAGGTAGCGCTGCCAGGCCGCCGCGGCCTCGTTGAGCTTCGCGCGGCCCTTGTGAGTGTAGGCCTGCTGGTCCTGACTGAAGTTCTCGCCGGTCCCGGCGAGCTGGAAGCGGGCCTTCGCGAGCGCGTCCCAGGCCGCCGCGTCGTTGGGGTTCGTCTTGACCCGCGCCTCGAGCTGGTCGACGCGCTTGGTGAACAGGCTGTCGCCCGAGCCCGAGCTGCCGTTGCCGCCGCCGAAGGCGTCGAAGAGCCCCCCGTTGGTAGCGCCGCCGATGCCGAAGAAGATCAGCCCGCCGCCCATCAGCAGGGCTAGGGAGAGGTAGATGGCTTGGACGGTGCGCCGCCTGCCTCGGCCGCGGAGGTCGAAGAGCATGGACTCAGGATACGGGCAGGTCCTCGTCGACCGTGTCCCATTCGCGGTCGGCGCCGAACGCGTCGTCGTCGGGCTCGCTCTCGGCCGCCGCCCGGCGGCGCTCGAAGATCCGTGCGAGCAAGACGCTGAGCTCGAAGAGCACGACGAGCGGCGCCATCGCGATGAGCATCGTCACGGGGTCGGGCGTCGGCGTGGCCACGGCCGCGACGACGGCCAGGCCGAGGATGACGTAGCCGCGGTTGCGCGCCAGCTGGCGGGCGGAGATGACCCCGAGCCGCGTGACCGCGAGCACGCCGACCGGAACCTGGAAGAGCAGCCCGATCAGCCCGAGCAGGATGACCGAGAAGCGGTAGTAGTCGGCCGCACGGATGAGGATGTCGAACGAGTCGTCGTTGAAGTTCTGCAGGAACGTGACCGCCCGCGGGAGGGCCAGGAAGTACCCGAAGGCCACGCCGGAGAGGAAGAGCACCGGCACGAGGAGCATGAGCGGGAGCGCCGTTCGCCGCTCGCGCGGCGTGAAGGCGGGCAGGACGAAGGCGTAGGCCTGCCAGAGCAGGAACGGCAGGGCGAGCAGGATCGCGGCGTAGCCGGCCACCGTGAACGTCGTCACGAACGGCTCGGTCACCCCCAGCGTCACGGGCAGGCGCCCGCGATTCGTGGGAACGGCGGCGGCCGCGCCGCGGTTGGCCGCGGCGGCCGCGCGCACGGCGCGTGCTGAGGACATCAGGGTGGCCCGGTCGGCCGCCGACAGGCCGGGCCTGGTGGCGGCCCGCGCCAGGACCTTGTCGACGCTGGCGAGCGCCGCGGCGGTCGCGTCGAACGCGCGGCCGGAGCGGATCTGGAAGCGCTGCGACTCCTCGAGCGGGTTCTGCGTGTGGTTCTCGCCGCCGGCCTTCTGAGCGGTCTGGAGCGGCTTGTTGATCGTGTGCAGCAGCCAGTCGTTCTGCCAGTAGCAGACGGCGAAGGCGACGACGAAGACGGCGATGCACGCGATCAGGCGCCTGCGCAGCTCGTCGAGGTGCTCGACGAGGCTGAGGCGATCCTCGTGGCCGATGGGCCGGATGACGCTCATCGCGCCACGAGGGGTGGGTCAGTTCTCGACGCGCGAGGCGGGGCGGTCCTGCGCGGGCTCGGCCGGACGCGTCTCGGCAGCCTCGAGCTGCTGGCGCTGCCCGAAGGCGTCCGGTTCGTCGGCGTCCTTGTCCTTGCCGCCGATCGAGTCCTTGAACTCGCGCAAGCCGGAGCCGAGCTGACGGCCGAGACCCGGAAGGCGCTTGGGCCCGAAGATGAGGAGGACGATGAGCAGGATGATCGCCAGCTCAAGCGGTCCGATGGAGGGCATGGGCCAAGTGTATGCACCGAACGGGTAGGGCGGATCAGGTTGGGCTCAAGCCGGACGCGTCCGCCGCCGATGCATGGGCCAGCGAGACCCCACCCCCATGCGCCCACAGCCCGACAACCCGCCCTCCGTCCGCCGCATCGTCCTGCCCTCGGGCCGGACGATCGAGGTCGCCTTCTACCCATCCCTCGACCCGCCCGAGCCCGACGCGCCGGCCCGCGCGCTTCACCTCTGCGACGCGTGCGGCTCGGACCTCGTGCACCCGGTCGCATGGCAGGAGGCGGGTCCGACGCACTGGGAGGTCGACCTGCGCTGCCCGAACTGCGGGCTGGAAGAGACCGGGGTCTTCGACCAGGCCACCGTCGACCGCTTCGACGACGAGCTCGACCGCGGCACGCGCGCGGTCGTGCGCGATCTCACGCGGCTGACGCACGCCAACATGGAGGACGAGGTCGAGCGCTTCGTCGCCGCGCTGCACGCCGAGCACATCGTTCCCGACGACTTCTGAGCCGGGGGACTGACACGCCCGCTGCCGTTTGCCTCGCGCCCGCAGCGGACAAATCATCTAGAGGATGTCCCTCGATGCCGACGCCAAGGCCCGCCTCGACGCGCTCCTCGCCCAGGGCGAGGACAAGGGCTGCGTGAGCCTCGCGGACCTCAACGAGCTCGCCGGCGAGGCCGGCCTCGACGACACCCAGGCGATTGACCTGCACGAGCGCGTCGACGCCGCCGGACTGGAGATCACCGACGACTGCGCCCGCACCGACGTGCGCGAGCTTCGCTACGCCAACGCCGAGCTCGCCGACCACACGACCGACGCGCTGCAGCTCTTCCTCAACGAGCTGCGCCACCATCCGCTGCTGACGGCGCGCCAGGAGGTCGAGCTGGCCAAGCGCATTGAGCGTGGCGACCTCGCGGCCAAGGAGCGCCTGGTCAACGCCAACCTGCGCCTCGTCGTCTCGCTCGCGCGCCGCTACCCGACATACGACCTGACGCTGCTCGATCTAATTCAGGAAGGCATCTTCGGGCTCGTCCGCGCGGCCGAGAAGTTCGACTGGCGCAAGGGCTACAAGTTCTCCACGTACGCGACCTTCTGGATTCGCCAGGCGATCCAGCGCGGTATCGAGAACCGCGCGCGCACGATCCGCATCCCCGCCCACGTCGGCATCCGCCAGCGCAAGATCGCCCGCGTCCAGGCGCAGCTCGAGGCGCAGCTCGGGCGCGAGCCCTCCGACGAGGAGGTCGCCGAGGCCGCCGACCTCAGCCTCGCGCACGTGCGCGAGGCGCACGCGGCGACGCGCACCGTGGTCTCGCTCGACCGCCCCGTCGGCGAGGGCGAGGAGACGACGCTGGGCGCGTTGCTGCCGGCGGACACCGCGACGCCCGACGAGGAGGTCGCGGTCTCGCTCGAGGCCTCCGCCCTGCGCCGCGCGGTCGACGCGCTCCCCGAACCCGAGCGCGCGGTCGTGCGCCTGCGCTTCGGGCTCGACGACCAGGATCCCAAGCGCCTGACCGAGACCGGCCGGCGCCTCGGCCTGTCCGCCGACGCGGTCAAGGTCGTCGAGGCGCGCGCGCTCGCCCAGCTCGCCGAGGTTCGCGAGCTGCAGGGCCTGCGCGCCGCCGCCTGAGCCCTCCGCCCGCGCTCAGGCCGAGCGCGCCACGACGCCGTCGGCCACGAGCTCGAAGACGCGCCGCCGGCGCGCGCGGAGCTGCGGCGGCAGCGCCGCCTTCGCGGCCTCGACGAACCCGAGCGCACGCGCGCGCACGCGCTCTAGCGCGCCCGTCGCCTGGATGCGATCGCAGACGTCCTCGGCCGTGGCCGGGTCCGCGATCGTCCGCGGATCGAGGGCGGCGAGCTCCGCGTCGTCCTCGCGCGCGAGCACGAACGGCAGCGTGATCGTGCCGTCGAGGAGGTCCGTGCCGCGGCACTTGCCCGTGCGCTCCGCCGGACCGGACACGTCGAGCACGTCGTCGAGCAGCTGGAAGGCCAGCCCGATGCGCGCGCCGAACACGGCGAGCGCATCGGCGTCGCCGCCGCCCTCGAGCGCCCCGAGCCGGCACGCACTCGCGAAGAGGCGGCCGGTCTTCAGCTCGCAGCGGCGCTCGTAGCGCTCGAGCGTGACCGACGCGTCCCACGCGTCGGCGCGCTGGAGGAGCTCGCCGCGGGCCAGCGCCGACCCGGCGTCGCTGAGGACGCGGATCTCGTCCGCGCGCCCGTTGCGCGCGAGCTCGGCGAACGCGCGCGCGAAGAGCAGGTCGCCGGTGGCGATCGCGGCCGCGCGGCCGGCGGTGGCGACGACCGTCGGGAGCCCGCGCCGCAGCGCCGCGGCGTCGAGGACGTCGTCGTGGACGAGCGTCGCGCTGTACACGAGCTCGACCGCGGTCGCCGCCCGCACGACGCCGTCGCCGTCCTCGTCGCCCGCGGCGAGGAAGACGAGCAGCGGCCGCAGGCGCTTGCCGCCGGCGGCGATCGTCGCGCCGGCGTGCACAGCGAGGTCCGCGCCGTGGCCGCAGGCCAGCTCGCCCAGGCGCCGCTCGACCGCGCGCAGGAGCCCGGGAACGTGCGGGCCGCCCGCTCGCACGACCTCGGTCACGGGCCCCGCGGCGGCGGTCACCGCGATCTCGTCCCGACGTGCAGCGCGATGATCCCCCCGGCCGTGAGGACCCAGCGGATCTCGCCCAGACCCGCGCGCGCCAGCGCCGCGGCCACGCCCTCCGGCGGCGGGAAGCGCTTGACGCTCTCGGGCAGGTAGCTGTAGGCCTGCTCCTCGCCGGTCGCGCGCCCGAGGAGCGGCACGATGCGGTCGAACCAGAGGCGGTAGAACGTCGAGAGCGGCGGTCGCGTCGGGGTCGTGATCTCGAGCACGACGACGCGGCCGCCGGGACGCACGACTCGGGCCATCTCGGCGAGGCCGCGGTCGAGGTCGGAGAAGTTGCGCGCGCCGAACCCGACGGTCGCCGCATCGAAGCTCGCGTCGGGATAGGGCAGCTCGAGCGCGTTGCCCCACTCGAAGCGAAAACGGACCCCGCTCACCCCGACCGGCGGAGCCGGTTGGTCCGCCGCCTTCGCGCGCGCCCGCGCGAGCATCGCCTCCGAGAAGTCCGACCCGACGACCTCGCCGTCGGGTGCGACGCGGCGGGCGAGCTCGAACGCGAGGTCCCCGGTACCAGTCGCGACGTCGATCGCGCAGTCGCCGGGACCGACGCACGCGAGGTCGGCCGCGCGGGCGCGCCAGCGGTGGTGCAGCCCCGCGGTCATGACCGAGTTCATGACGTCGTAGAACGACGCGATGCGGTCGAACATCGCGCGGACCTGCGGCTCCTCGAGGGTGCCCGTGCCCGCCTGGCCCGTGGCCATCACGCCGACGAGGCTAGCCGGTCGCTCCCACGAGTCGCCGGACCCGGCGCGTTACCCGCTCTTCAGCGACGAGAGGTAGGTGACGAGCGCGTTGAACTTGTCGGGCGGGAGGTTCTTGAACGACGGCATCGGCGCCGTCGGGTTGACGAGGGTGCGCGCGATCGCCTGCTTGGGCAGCCGGTCGGCGATGTCGGTCAGCTGCGGCCCCGGACCCGCGTTGCCGTTCTCGCCGATCTTGTGGCACGCCAGGCAGCCCGACTGGGCCGCAACCTGGCGGCCCTTCTCGACCTCGGCGACCATCTTCGCGCCCTGCGCCTTGACCGCCGCGGAGATCGGCTTGTCGATCTGGGTCGGCGGGCCGGCCGACGCGCCGAGGTAGGTCAGGTAGCCCATCGCCGCGATCGTGAAGATGCCGGCGGTCGTGGCGATCGGGCGCCGCTCGGGCCGCCGCTCCGGACCGCGGTCGTAGAACGGCAGCAGGAAGAGCAGGATCATGCAGATCGTCGGCACGCCGATCGTCGCCAGCGGCACGAGGTACGGCGGCTTGATGACCCGCAACAGCTCGAAGAGGAAGAAGAAGTACCACTCGGGCCGCGGCGTGTACGTCGTCGTCGTCGGGTCCGCCTTCGGGCCGAGCTCGGCGCCGAGCGTGAGCGACATCAGGATGATCGCGAGCATGACCACGCACGCCATGGCCGAGTCCTTCGCGACCGCGTAGGGGAAGAACGGCTTCCCCTGCGACTTCAGGATCGAGTACTCGCGGAGGTACTGCTCCTTCTGGGCCTTGTTCACGGCGCTACGCGCGCTCCTCGCGCAGGCGCTCGTCGGGCTCGGCCTTCAGCCACGGCGGGGCCGTCGTGCCGAGCTTGGCGACGAGGTAGAGGTGCGCGCCGATCAGCGCGATGATCGCCCCCGGGATCAGCAGCATGTGGATCGCGTAGAAGCGCGACAGCGTCGTCGCTCCGAACTCCGGGCCGGCCCGCAGGAAGTCGTTGAGGTAGGGGCCGACGAGCGGGCCCGTGCCGTTGATGTTCACGCCGACGATCGTCGCCCAGTACGAGCGCTGGTCGAAGGGCAGCAGGTAGCCCGTGAACGACATCGCCATCGTCAGGATCAGCAGGGCGACGCCGATGACCCAGTTGAGCTCGCGCGGGTACTTGTAGGCGCCGAAGAAGAACGTCCGCGCCATGTGCAGGAAGATCAGCACGACCATCACCGTCGAGCCCCACTTGTGCATCCCGCGCACGAACTCGCCGAGGAAGGCCTCGTTGGTTACGTAGCGGATCGACTCGTAGGCGTGCGTCGGAGACGGGTCGTAGTACATCGCGAGGAAGACGCCGGTGACCGCCTGGTTGAGGAACGCGAAGAGCGTCGCCGAGCCCAGCGTGTAGAACCAGTTCGTCCCCTTGGGGATCTTGCGGAACATCGCCCAGCGGGCGGCGCCCGAGAGCGACGTGCGCTCGTCGACCCAGTCGACGGCGGTGGTGGCCGCTTCTTCGGCGACGTCGAGGGCGCTGACCTTGCCGTTGCCCTGGCCCGGGCGCTTGGGCCGCGGGTTGAGCGTCTTCGGGGGCGTCGGGAGCTTGAGCTTGGGCATGGCTCAGGTGTTCGGAAGCTTGCGGACCGTGGGCCGCGACGGGTAGAGGTACTGGCCGATGCCATCGAGCGGCTCGCCGGGGTCGCGCGGCGAGAAGCGCTTGAACTCGCGGTTCACGGAGAAACGCGGACCGATCTCGACCTGGCCGTTGCGCAGGCGCGTGTAGAAGCGGTCGAGCGGTCGCACCGGGGGTCCGCCGTCGACCTGACCGGCGAAGCCGTAGACGCCACCGTGGCACGGGCAGATGAAGCGCTCCGCGGCCTGGACCCAGCGCACGGGGCACCCGAGGTGCATGCAGCGCGATGAGATCGCGACGAAGCGGTTGTACTGGTCGGCCGGTTCCTTGTCGACCTGCGGGTTGCGCTTGCGTACGTAGACCGTGGTCTTGCCGGCCTGGCCGATGCCGTCGACGATGTCGATGACCTTCGGCACGTAGGTGCCGGTGGAGAAGTCGTCGGGCGCGCCGACGGCCTGCCAGCGCTCCTCGTGCTTCTCGAAGACCGGGCCGATGGCAAAGCCGAGCGCCGGGAGCAGGAAGGCGGAGGTCGCCACGATGCCGGCGACGTTGGCCGTGCCGGTCATGAAGCGCCGCCGCGTGACCGTCTCACCGTCGAAGGCGCCCGGGATCTGGCGGTCGGCGGTGTACTTGCTCTTGCTCTGACGACGATCGGCCATGGCGGCGGGACGAAAACCTTATCGCCCGCCAAGTCTAGGGCCGCCGGTGCCCGGGTCGCGGGCGGCTCAGCGGCCTGGCGCCAGGTGTCCGCACAGCTGGCGCGCGGCGGCTCGCAGCGCCGGGGCGGCGTCCGGATCGCCGCGCCGCGCGGCCGCCTTTGCCTCCTCGAGCGCCGGCGTCGAGCCCCACCCGACGGCGGCGACGCCCGCCGCCCAGGCGGCCTCGGCGAGCTCCGGGGCGTGCGCCTGACGCGCCTGCGCGCAGAGCGAGATGACGTCGGCCAACTCGCGCACGGCCTCGACGTCGCCGAGCGCCGCGAGCCGCTCGAGCCCGAGCGCGTAGAGCCGGTCGCCGGCGAGGAGCGCGAGGTCGTCGTCGTCTGTGGCGAAGAGCCTGGGGCGGCCGCCGTGGAGCAGGTCGCCCTCGCGGATCGCCTCGACGACGAAGGCGACGTCGGCCTCGCGGCCGGCCGAGCGCGGGCCGGCGGCGGCGAGCGCGCCGAGCGTCCCGTCCGGGCTCGGCGGTCCACCGAGGGCGGCGGCGAGCAGGCCGCCCTCGGCGCGCACCGCGGCGGACACGGCCTCGAGCGCGCTCCCGGCGGAACGCCCGGCCGGGCGCGCCACGTCGCCGTGGGGTGACCCGCGGCCGGGTCTCACAGCTCGGCGAAGGCGGCGGCTGCCGCGTCGACGGTGTGCTCGACGTGACCGGGGAGGTGAGCGAGCGAGGGGAACCAGGCCTCGAACTGCGACGGCGGCGGGTAGACGCCGCGAGCCAGCAGCCCCCGGAACCACGCGGCGTGCGCGTCGAGGTCGCACGCCTGGGCGTCGGCGAGCGTCCGCACCGGGCGCTCGCTGAAGAAGACGGTCAGCAGGCCCGTCGCGGTGGGCACCTGGACGGGCACGCCGGCGCCGGCCGCCGCCTCGCGCAGGCCGTCGGCGAGCGCGAGCGTCGTCGCCGTGAGACGCGGGTAGGCCGCGTCGTCGAGCATCCGCAGCGCCGTCAGGCCGGCGGCCACCGCAAGCGGGTTGCCGCTCAGCGTGCCGGCCTGGTAGACGCCGCCGGCGGGCGCGAGGCGCTCCATGAGCTCGACCGATCCGCCGAGCGCGGCCGCCGGCAGCCCGCCGCCGACGATCTTGCCGAGCACCGTGAGGTCCGGCACCACGCCCGTGAGATCCTGGACGCCGCCGCGCGCCACGCGGAAGCCCGTGATCACCTCGTCGAAGACGAGCAGGGCGCCGTTGGCCGTCGCCCGCTCGCGCAGGAGCTCGAGGAAGCCGTCGGCCGGCGGCACGAGCCCCATGTTGGCCGGGTACGGCTCGGCGAGGATCGCCGCGAGCTCGTGCTCGGCCGTCGCCGCGCGCACGGCGTCGGCGTCGTTCCACGGCACGACCACCGTGTTCGCGGTCGCGGCCGCCGGGACGCCGGCGCTCGCGGGGATGCCGCCCGTGAGCAGGCCGGACCCGGCCTGCGCCAGCAGGCCGTCGACGTGGCCGTGGTAGGCGCCGGCGAACTTCAAGAGCTTCTCGCGGCCCGTGGCCGCGCGCGCGAGACGGATCGCGGTCATCGCCGCCTCCGTCCCCGAGGACGTCATGCGCACCATCTCCACGCTCGGCACGCGGCGCGCGATCTCGTCCGCGAGCTCCACCTCGCCGGCCGTCGGCGCGCCGAACGTGGTCCCGCGCGCGGCGGCCGCAGCGACGGCCTCGAGCACGCGCGGGTGGGCGTGGCCGTGGACGAGCGGACCCCACGAGAGGACGTAGTCGACGTAGCGATTGCCGTCGACGTCGACGAGCTCCGCCCCGCTGCCGCGCTCGACGAAGACCGGGTCGCGCCCGATGGCGCGCATCGCGCGCACCGGCGAGTTGACGCCGCCGGGCAGTCGCGCCAGCGCGCGGCGATAGAGCTCCGCGGACTTCGCGTCGGTCAGGGAGACGGACACGGACGCTGGACGCCGGCGTGCTCGCGCTCCCAGGCGCGGTGCTCGTCGGTGAAATAGAGCAGCCGGATCTTCTTGAACTCCGTCGAGCTGTAGAGCACCGCGCGGTCCTCGATCGCGTCGATCTCGCCGGCGATCGCGTCGAGGATCGCGTCGCACTCGGCCTTCGAGCGCCCGTGGGCCATCGTGAAGATCTGATAGGGCCAGTCGGCGTACGTCGGGCGCTGGTAGCAGTGCGAGATGCCGCGGAACGCGGCCATCCGCGGACCGAGCTCGAGGACGCGCTCGTCGGGCACGCGCCAGACCCCCATGCCGTTCGCGCTGAAGCCCGCGCGCCGGTGGAAGAGGATCGCCGCGACGCGACGCAGCAGCCGCCGGTCGACCATGCCGCGCATGTGCTCCACGAGCGCCTCGACCGGCACGCCGAGCCGCCGCGCGGCGGGCGCGTAGGGCTCCGGGACGACCGGCAGGTCGCCCTGGGTCGCGCGGATCACCGCCTTGTCCCACTCGTCGTAGGGCTGCTTCTCGAGCTCCGCGGGTTCCTCGGCGACGCCCGCGCTCTTCGCGAGCGCCTCGGTGCCGCCCTCCATCTCGAGGTCCATGCGAATCTTGAAGAGCT
>DATNGY010000359.1:0-2489 GCA_035605735.1 Solirubrobacteraceae bacterium | reverse complement strand
GGTCTGCCCGCGGAAGTCGCGCAGGCGGGCGTGGCAGAGGTACAGTTCCTCGCGCGCTCGGGTCATGCCGACGAACGCCAGGCGGCGCTCCTCCTCGACCTCCTTGTCGCGCGACAGGCTGCGCTCGTGCGGCAGGATGCCCTGCTCGACCGCGAGCATGAAGACGGCCGGGAACTCCAGCCCCTTGGCCGCGTGCAGCGTCATGAGCGTCACCGCCCCCTGCGCCGGGTCCACCGTGTCGGCATCGGCCACGAGCGACACGGATTCCAGGTAGCCCCGCAGCATCGAGAGCAGCGGCGGTGCGCTCGCCGCCCGCGCCGCCGGCTCCTGCGCCCCGGCGAGCGCCGCCGCGTCGCTCACGCGCGCCGAGGCGCCGAGCACGGCGACCGCCCGCGCGAGCGCGATGGCCTTGGGCCCCAGCGCGCGCAGCCGGCGCCGGACGGCCCGCGCGACGCCCTCCGGCCCGAACGAGAGCGCGCGATTCGCCTCGGCCGCCGCGCCGCGAGCGCCGTCGGCCGCCAGCTCGCGCACGAGCGCTTCGAGCAGGAACGGATTGCCGCCCGTCGCCCGGTGGCACGCGTCCACGAAGGCGTCCTCGCCCGCCGCGCCCAGCGCGGTGCGCACCACGCTCGCGCTCGCTGCGGCGGTGAGCGGCGCGAGCCCGACGACGCGCGCCGTCGCCGAAAGCGCGTCGAGCAACTCCTGGTCGGCGCCGGGCTCGGCGGGACGCGTCGCCGCGATCAGGACGACCGGCAGCTCCTCGATCCGCTCGCCCAGGAACACGAGCCAGCGCAACGATGCAGCGTCGGCCCAGTGCGCGTCATCCACCACGATCGCGAGCGGCCTGCGGGCCGCGAGGTCGACCACCAGCCAGTACAACGCGTGCAAGGCGGGGAAGAGGCCGGCCTCACGCGCCTCCTCGCTCGGGTCGACGCGCGCGAGCCCAGCCGCCGCGCCTTCCCCGACGCCCGCGAGCAGCGCCGGCTCCTCGGCCACGGGCCGCTCGAGCAGTTGACGGACGACCCCGAACGCGAACGCTCGGTCCAGCTCGGACCCGCGAGCGCGCAGAACGCGCAGGCCCATGCGACGCCCGCGTTCACCCGCCGCGCAGCAGCGCCGTCTTGCCCAGCCCCGCCTGCGCTGCGACCACGAGCACCGCCCCGGCGCCGTCGTCCGCCGCCGCGAGCACGCGCTCGATCGCGTCCAGCTCGCCACCGCGATCCAGCAGCACCGGTGCGACCGTGTCGGCCCCGCGCGCGCTCACGCGCCGGCGTAGTCCGACCACGGGGCGCGATCGAGCGCCGCCTCGAAGTCCGCTCGCGCGTGCACCGGCTCTCCGTGGGAGACCAGGACCCGCTCGAACGGCAGCGCCAGCAGCTCACGGAGCGCCGGCAGGACGCGCCGCCCGTGCCAGGGCGTCGCCCACACCCGCAGGACGCCGTCGGGCGCGGTCAGGCCGTCGGCGAAGACGAGCGCGCGCTGCTCGGGGAGGTAGACGGGCGTCTCCAGCGCGCCGCGCCCGTCGTAGTGCGCGCTGAGACCGCCCGGCAGCACGTCGCCCGGCCGCAGCGTCTCGAGCTCGGTGCGTGGAACGTCGTCACGCCAGAACAGGCTCGGTCCGAAGGCGCGCGCGCCGTACCAGCGCACGAAGAGGTCGACGTCGCGGACGTGATCGGGCTTCAAGATCACGATGTTCTCGGGCCGAAGCTCGTCCAGGCGCGACCACACGGCGCTCGCCGAGGGTGGCGGAGCCAGCGGGTCGAGCAGCAGCCTCGCGCCCTTGGACTCGACCGCGAACGAGGCGACCTCCGGCTCCCAGTCCATGCCCGCCCGCCAGGCGGGATGCGGCTGACGCCACAGCCACAGGCCCGGCGCGACGTCGTGCACCTCCACGCTCACGAGGCGGCCGGGTCGCGCAGCAGCCGGGCGTAGTTGCCCAGCGAGCGCTGGTAGCGCGGCAGGTGCGGCGCCAGCGCCTCGAGCGCGAGCGAGGCGCCCTCGCGCTCCCGGCCCGTGTCCGCGAGAGCGAGCGCCAGGAACGCGGTCACCGCGTCGTCGAGCTCGTCGGCCGCCCGCTCGCGCTCGGCGCGCAGCAGCGCGACGCTCTCCTCCGCGCTCCCGAGATTGCGCAGCGAGCTCGCGAGCTGGATCACGGCGCGGCGCCGGCGGATGCCCTCGAGCCCGGCGGAGAGCGCCTCGCGGTAGAGCGGCACCGCCAGATCCGGATGGCCAGTGGAGTCCTGCGCGGCCGCGCGCTCGAACGACGCGATCGCGTTGCCGGCCGGCAGCTCCGAGACGAGCGCGTCGATGCGCGCCACGAACTCGTCCTCGTGGAGCTCGTCGAGCGAGGCCCACAGCGCGGCGAGGCGCGCCTCGAAGTCGGCCGCGGGGGAAGCCAAGGGCGCGAGTGTAGGACGCGACGGCGACGGCGAACATGGGGGTTTCCGCGAGGTCGAACGAGGTCCGCCTCCGCCATCATCGCCGCGATG
>DATNGY010000358.1:0-2375 GCA_035605735.1 Solirubrobacteraceae bacterium | reverse complement strand
ATCGCGAGCACGCGGTCGGTCTCGCGCAGCGCGGGCACGGCGCGCCGGATCGCCTCGTTGAGGTCGGGCGCGCGGCCCGCGACGCCGGCGCCGAGCTCCATGAGGATGATCCGCAGCCGCTGGCGGTAGGGCAGGCGCAGGATGTTGTTGACGAGGTCGAGGTCGACGGTCTTCGCGGTCCGGTCGACCGGGAGCAGGTACTGGCCCTTGCCCGCGCCGTCCTCGATCTTGTGCAGCGGCGGCGGGAGCTGCGCGCCCGGCGGCCGCGGCTGCGTCGGCGCGCACTCGACGAACTTCTCGCCGATGAGCGACTGCGGGCGGATCTGGCACGTCGCGTCGGCGCGGAAGTCCTTGAAGCCGGGCTTCTCGATGCGCAGCACGACCGCGGCGCGCTGGTCGAGCGTGACGTCGAGCGACTCGACCCGACCGACCTTGACGCCCGCGATCTTCACGTCCTCGCCGGGGATCACCGAGAACGCGTTCATGAAGATCGCGCGGACCCGGTAGGCGCCGCCGTCGCCGCCCGCGCCCGAGGCGAGGACGACGAGCGCCGAGGCGGCGAGCAGGACGGCGGCGATGGCGAGCGCGCGCTTCACGGCCCGGGGAGCACGAGGCTCGGATCGCAGTCGAGGGTGCCGCCGTCGGTGAACGGGGCCGAGCCGTCCGCCGTCGCCTGGGACGCCGCGCCGGGGCAGCGCTTGATGACGCCGTGCTGGAAGCCCGCGATGCGCTGGCTCGGCGCCACCGGCGTGAGCGTCCCGCCGGTCGGGCTGTCGGTGAACGCGTAGGGGCTGAACGCCGGTGCGATTCGGGCGAAGTGGCCGTTCGCGTCGTAGTTGGCCGCGCCGATGCCGTAGTCGCGCATCCAGCCGACGAGCTCCGTCGTGTACGGCCGGAGCGTCGTGAGGACGGGCGTTGCCTGCTCGAGCGCCGCGGTCGACTCGGCGAGCGCGGGCTTGGCGACGCGCTCGAGCGCCGGCGTGCGCCGCAGCAGGTCCGTGAGGTCGTTGTTGGGTCCGGGCAACCGCAGGAGCGCCGAGAGGTCGCTGACCGTCGGGCGCGCGGCCGCGACGAGCGGGCGCAGCTCGGCGAGGAACGGGGCGAGCCGGCGCGTGGCGGGCTTCGACGCGGCGACGAGCACGTCGAGGTCGTCGAGCGTGGCGCGGAGGTTGACGAACGTCGTGTTCGCCTTGCGCAGGAACCCCGGCAGCAGCGCGAGCGACTCGTCGAACGCGACGTTCTCGTCGCCGATCGCCGCGGCCGTCGTGTTCGCGTTGCTCACGAGCGCGGTGAGCTCGGGGCGCCGGCGCGCGAGCGCCCGGACCGTCCGCGAGGCGTTCGTGAGCAGGCCCGAGAAGCTCTCCTGGTCGCGGATGAGCTCGGCGAAGAGCTGCTGGGACTGGCTCAGCGCCGGGCTCAGGTAGCGCGCCGACGCGTTGGCCTGGACGCCGCGGGCGTCGTACCAGCGCGCGAGGCCCTTGATCGTGTTCTGAAGCGCCCGGCGCGTCGGCGCGTCGAGCGTGTCGAAGACCTGGTCGAGGTCGACGATCGACGTCGTGCTCTCGGTCCCGAGCGTCGCTCCGTCGGGGAGCTTGGGATTGCTGTTCGGGCCGGGGGTGAGCGCGATGTAGCGGTTGGCGATCCCCGACAGCGAGGTCGCGCGGATGACGGCGGTCGTGCCCTGGTGCAGCGGCGCGAAGTCGTCGGAGACCTTGACCGTGATCTCGGCCTGGTTGTTCGCCGTCAGCGCGATGTCGCGCACCGAGCCCACGCGCCGACCGCCGACCTGGACGTCGTCGCCCCTGACGAGCTGGCCCGCGTTCTGGAAGCGCAGCTTGTAGGTCGTCTCCGCCGCGCCGCGCAGCAGGAGCCAGGCGACGGCCGCGGCCGCGAGCAGGAGCGCGGCGAGCGCGAGGGCGCGCAGGACGTTCCGTCGGGTTGTGGCCGCCTCGGCGATCGGCGCTACTCCATGCCCAGGGGGCCCTGCGACTCGCCGGACAGGAACTGGCGCACGAACGCGTTGTCGGAGTTGAAGAGCTCCTCGGCCGGGCCGGACTCGACGATGCGCCCCTTCCAGAGCACGGAGATGTGCTCGGCGACCCGGCGCGCGCTCATGATGTCGTGGGTGATGACGACGTAGGCCCCGCCGTTCTCCTCGTGGATCTCCTGGATGAGCTCGCACAGCAGGGCGGTGCGGACGGGGTCCAGGCCGGAGTCCGGCTCGTCGAAGAGCACGATGTCGGGGTCGAGCACGAGCGCCCGCGCGAAGCCGGCGCGCTTGCGCATCCCGCCCGACAGCTGCGACGGCGGCAGGTCCATCGCGTCGGCGAGGCCCACGTCGGTGAGCCTCTGTTCGACGCGCTCGGCGATCGCGG
>DATNGY010000357.1:0-2063 GCA_035605735.1 Solirubrobacteraceae bacterium | reverse complement strand
CGGCGTTCTTCTCGTTCGCCTTCCCGCTGATCTTCCTGCTGCTCTTCGGGGCGATCTTCAACGGCGATCGCAAGAACCTCGAGATCATCGTGCCCGGGATCGCCGGGATGAGCGTCATGTCGACGACGTTCACGGCGCTGGCGATCAACATCACGTTCCTGCGCGACTCCGGCGTGCTCAAGCGCATCCGCGGCACGCCGCTGCCGAGCGGCGCCTACCTCGCCGGCGTCGCCGCCAACGCGGTGACGAACGCGGCGGTGCAGCTGGCGATCGTCGTCCTCGCCGGGCGCCTGCTCTTCGGCCTCGGCTGGCCGCGGGAGTGGCTCGTGCTGGTCGTCTTCAGCGTCGCGGGCGTCGCGACGCTCGCGGCGCTCGGCGTGGCGTGGTCGCACGTGATCCCGAACTTCGACGCCGCGCCGGCGTACACGAACATCGTCTTCCTGCCCGTCATCTTCATCTCGGGCGTCTTCTACGACGTCAACCAGGCGCCGGCGTACCTGCGCGACGTCGCGCAAGTGCTGCCGCTCACCCACATCATCGACGGGCTCTCCGCGGGACTCGTGACCGGCGCGTCGCTCGCGGACCACGCCGGCGACCTCGCGGTCGTCCTCGCGTGGGGGCTCGCGGCGACGATCCTCGCCGTCCGCGGCTTCCGGTGGGAACGCTGAAGGACCCCGTGTGATCGACGCCGTCAGGCCCGGAAGGAGGCCGGCGGCTCGCCCTCGACCGTGACCGGCACGCCCGCGAGCGGGCCGATCGCCCACTCGTCGCGGAGCATCCCGAAGACGTTGACGTCGAGCCAGCGCTCGCGGTGGCGGTGCCAATCGCGCAGGATGCCCTCGTGGCGGAAGCCGACCCCCAGCAGCGCGCGCGTGGAGCGCGCGTTGTCGGGGTTCGAGTACGAGCCGAGGCGGTGCTGGCCGAGGACGGCGAAGGCGAGGTGTGCCACGAGCGCCTTCGACTCGCGGTTGGCCCCGGTCCCCCAGAAGCGAGGACCGAACCACGTGCCGACGATGCAGCGGCGGTCGCGGGCGGAGAACTCGCTCAGGCCGGTGATCCCGGCCGGCCCGAGCTCGCGGTGCTCGACGAGGAGGTCGAGCTGCTCGCCGCGCTCGCGCTGGCCCGGCAGGCGCTCGAGGTAGGCGCGCGGGCCATCGAGGTCGCGGTAGGGCCCCCACGAGAACCAGCGCGTGACCTCGGGATCCGACGCCAGCGCGAGGAGCGCCTCGGCGTCGTCGGGATCGGGGAGCCGGAGCGTGAGCGTGGGACCATGCAGGGCGATGCTCGCGCTGCTCTTCGACATCCACGGCAACCTACCCGCGCTCGAGGCCGTCCTCGACGACGCCCGCGCACGGGATGTGGGCGGCTACGTGCTCGGCGGCGACTACGCCGTCTTCGGCGCTTGGCCGGCGGAGACCGTGGCGCGCCTGCGCGAGCTGCAGGACGCCACGTGGATCCGCGGCAACGTCGACCGGTGGGCCGCCGAAGGCGCGCCGGACGGCGAGCCGGCGGCCAGCGGCGTCGCGGCCTGCCGCGAGCGCCTCGACGCCGCCACGGTCGCAGAGCTCGGCGCGCTGCCCGAGAGCGCCGACCTCGGCCACGACACGCGTGCGTGGCACGCGTCGCCCAAGAGCGACCTGCGCTCGTTCTTCCCCGAGCCGGGCGACGACGAGGCGGAGCTCCTCGAGGGCGTGACCGACCGCCGGCTCGTCTTCGGGCACTTCCACCTCGCCTTCGAGCGCACGGCCGCGAACGGCATCGAGCTCGTCGGCCCCGGATCGGTCGGGATCCCGCTCGACGGCGACCACCGCGCCGCGTACGCGCTCCTGCACACGGACGGGCGCATCGAGCGCCGGCGCGTGGCCTACGACCACGCCGCGAGCGCGGCGCGGGTGCGCGAGGTGGCCGCCGGCGCGCCGTGGGGCGACATCATCGCCGGGCGGATCGAGCGGGCGGCAGCGTGAGCGGCGAGGAGGAGGAGGCGATCGACCTCGTCGCGTCCGTCGGCGAGCTCGACCCGGTCGTCGTCGCGCTGCGCGAGTTCCTGCACCACGCCAACGCCA
>DATNGY010000356.1:0-2919 GCA_035605735.1 Solirubrobacteraceae bacterium | reverse complement strand
GCTCGCGCGTGCCGCCCTCGTGGGGGCCCGCGTCGGGGAACTCCTCGACGATCGGCGGCGCCTTCTGGCTTGCGATGGCGACGGCGATGGCGATGAGCAGGAACGCGAGGCCGAGGTACGGGCCCATGACCGCGCCGAGCTCGCCCGCGCGGATCGTGTGCAGCTGCTCGGGCGTCAGCGACGAGATGTCGACGGGATCCGCGAGCTTGGGCAGGATCAGCGTCGAGGCCAGCAGGACGCCGATGTTCGTGCCGACCGGGTTGAACGCCTGGGCGAAGTTCAGCCGCCGCGTCGCCGTGCTCTCAGGCCCGAGCGAGATGACGTACGGGTTGGCCGAGGTCTCGAGGATCGAGCAGCCCGCGGCCATCGCGAACAGGGCGACCAGGAACGCCTCGTAGGTCATGATCTTGCTCGCCGGGTAGAAGGCGAAGGCACCGATCGCGGCAAGGCCGAGGCCGGTCAGGATCCCGGTCTTGTAGCCGAAGCGCTGGTTGATGAAGGCGGCCGGCAACGCGAGCAGGAAGTAGGCGCCGAAGTACGCGAGCTGCACGAGCGACGCCTGGAACGTGCTCATGTCGAAGATGCGCTTGAAGCCCGCGACCATCGGGGTCGTCAGGTCCTGCGCGATGCCCCAGGCGGTGAAGCAGAAGATCAGGGCGACGAACAGCACCAGCATGCCCCGGCCGATCAGCGGCTGGCTCTGCGTCCTCCGGGGCTCGCCCGCGAGGGAGCCCTCGGCGATGGTGCTCATGCGCTTCTCCTCTCGTGGCGCGCCGTTCCCGGATGCATAGGCGGCGAATCAGGAGGCCGCCGGCCGCGGGTTCAGGGCCGTTTGACGAGGATGGCGCGGGTGCAGATCCTCATCGCCGACGGCGTCGCGCAGCTCACGGGCGCCGCGACCGAGCCCGCACACCGCCGCCGCGGCGAACGGAGCGCGCTGCTCTCGGCGCGCCTCGCCGACGCTGCAGCCGCCGGCTGCGACGTCGCCGTCGTCGCCACGCAGCGGGCATCCAAGCCACCAGAACGCGCAGCCTCGCGGCTTCGACTTCCTTACGACGAGGGCATCGCGCTCGCGAGCGCCGCCGACGCCGCACCGAGCCCGGCGCGCCGCTGAACGCGGCGCCAGGTTCTCAGGCGGCGAGGCGCATGCCGTCGTGGCGGGCCTGCAGCGCGCGCAGGCAGCGCAGGAGCTCGCGCGCGGGGCGGTCGGCGACCGTGGCCTGACGGACGATGCCGTCGGGGTCGGCGACGACGACGGCACGGCGGCGGCGCACGGCCATCGGCACGGCGCCGGCGGGATCGGCGATGACCGGGAAGGCGACGTGGCCGAGCGCCGGCTCGCCCTCCATGAGCGCGGCCAGCTCGTCGTGGCCGTCCGCCGCGGCGGCGACGAGCGCGGCGCCGGCGGCGGCGAACTCGTCCTCGAGCGCGCCGAGGTCCGCGATCTCCGAGAGCCGCGCACCCACCGCGAGCACGAGCCATCGGGGCTGCATGTCGGAGAGGTGGAAGGACACGGGGCCGTCGGCGTCTCTCACGTAGGCCTCGACGGCGAGGTCGGGGACGGGCCGGCCGGGGGCGAGGTGCATGACGCCAAGCGTCCCAGCGCGGCGCGGGCGCGTCGTCGTCCGTGCGGACGATCCGCGCGTCGTCCTCGTGGAGGACCCGCTACTGCTGGGCCGGCACCCGAGCGACGAGAAGCTTCCACGCGGGCCTGGGTTGGATGCTCGACGGGATCGCCGGCGCGCGCCGCTGATACGGTCGCGCGCCGTGACCGACTACACGATCGTGCGCGCCGCCGAGGCTCCCGACTACACCGGCGAGGCGCCCGGCGCGTTCCTCGGCTACGGCCGCCCGCTGGGCGCCGAGCAGCTCGCGCTCAACGTCCGCGTGCTCGCGCCGCACACCGCGCACGTGGCGCCCGGCGGTGATCCGAGCCGCGGCCACAGCCACGTGACGATCGAGGAGATCTACTTCGTGCTGGCCGGGGAGGTGACGGTCAAGCTCGGTGACGACGTGGCGACGCTCGGGCCGCTCGACGCTGTGCGCATCGCGCCGGCGACGCCGCGCGCCGCGCGCAACGCGTCCGACGCCGAGGCCGCGTTCCTCCTCGTCTCCGTCCGCGTCGACGACCACCGCAGCGAGTCGCGCGGGCACGAGCGCTTCTGGGCCGACTGCTAGCCGCGAGTCGTGCCGCTCACTCCGGTTCTGGCGAGGTGGCGCAGAACACCACCGGGCCTGCCGGCCTCGCGGTCGCGCTCGGCATCGAGGGCATGAGAGCGCCGGCGCGCGCGCCGCGCCCGATCCGCATGCCCGCTTTCGGGTCGGCGTGCTGAGAAAGGCGCCGCATGCGCGCCAAAGCCAGCACGCCGCCGACGAATCGCGCCCGGCCACGTGGGCCGCGCACGTGCTTACGGAGAGACCACTACGCGACGACCGCGAGCGCGCCGGGCGCGAGGCCGTAGACGGCCTCCTCGGCCGTGCCGAGGAAGTCGCCGTCGATCTCGATCGGCACCGGCCGGGCGTCGGCCGAGCGCACGCGCAGCGCGTCGAGGCCCTCGAGCGCGGTCACGTGGCGGTGATCCACGACCCGCGGCCCCTCGAGCAGCAGCCGCGCGCCGAGCGTGGCGAGGTCGAGCGGGCCCGCGCGCTCGAGCACGACCGCGCCAAGCGTCCCGTCGTCGAGCTCGGCGCCCTCGGCGAGCGGCACACGCTCGAGCTCGATCGTGAGGCGGACGCCCGAGCGCTGCGCGATGTGGCCGGCGTCTGGCGCGAGCCCGTCCGAGAGATCGAGCATTGCGGTTGCCACCGCGGCGAGCCGCCTCCCATCCGCCACGCGGTCCGGCACCGGGCGGAGCCGGCCCGCCCGAAAAGCGGCGCCCGCTGCACCGAGCGGGCCGGTCACGACGACGAGGTCGCCCG
>DATNGY010000355.1:0-2863 GCA_035605735.1 Solirubrobacteraceae bacterium | reverse complement strand
GAGGTGGTAGCCGCCCAGGCCCTTGACGGCGACGATCGCGCCCTTGCACAGCAGCCGGGCCGCCGCGGCGACCGCGTCCTCCCCCGGCGACGCCTCCGCGCCCTCGAGCGCCGCCCGCGGGCCGCACGCCGGGCACGCGTTGGGCTGGGCGTGGAAGCGGCGGTCGCGGGGGTCGTCGTACTCGGCCTGGCACGCCGCGCACATCGCGAAGCCGGCCATCGTCGTGAGCGGCCGGTCGTAGGGGACGTCGCGGACGATCGTGAACCGTGGTCCGCAGTTCGTGCAGTTGATGAACGGGTAGCGAAAGCGCCGGTCGCCGGGGTCGCTCAGCTCGGCCAGGCACGCCGCGCACGTCGCGGTGTCGGGCGAGACGAGCGCGCGCGCCGGCCCCTCCGCGTCGCTGTCGCGGATCTCGAAGCCCGTCTCGCCGGCGGAGGCCACGTCGCGCGCGCTGACGCGCTCGACGCGCGCGAGCGGCGGCGCCTGCGCCGGCAGGGCGGTGAGGAAGCGCGCCACCGCCGCCGGCGGCCCCTCGACCTCGACCACGACGCCGCGCGTGTCGTTGCGCACGAAGCCCGCGAGGCCGTGCTCCTCGGCCAGCCGGAAGACGTAGGGCCGGAAACCGACGCCCTGCACGACCCCTTCGACCCGCGCGACCACCCGCCGGCGGACCGCGGTCGCGGTCACGCCGCCTCCATGAGCTCGCGCAGCACGTGCCACGCGCTCGCCTGCGCCTCCTGGATGCGCGGGATGTGCTCCGAGCGCGAGACGACGACGTGGTCGGCGAGCCCCTCGGCCGCGATCCGGCCGCCGTCGTAGCCGACGAGCGCGATCGTCGCCAGCCCGCGCCGGCGCGCCTCGGCGAGCGCCGCGAGGACGTTGCCCGACCCCCCGCTGGTCGAGAGCGCGAGCAGCGCGTCGCCGGCGCCGCCGTATGCGATGACCTGGCGCGCGAAGATCGCCTCGGGCCCGATGTCGTTGGCGATCGCGGTGAGGATCGCCGGGTCGGCGGTGAGGTCGAGCGCGCGCCGCGCCGGCCAGCCGCGGCCGGGGGGCGGCGTGCGCAGGTCGGCGACCGCGTCCATCGCATCGGTGGCCGAGCCGCCGTTGCCGAGCGCGAGCACGGTGCCGCCCGCGTCCGCGCACGCCCGCAGCGCGCCGGCCGCCGCGAGCAGGGCGACGCGGCCGTCGGTGAGCGTCTGGGCGCGCAGCGCGCTGACCTCCGCGGCCTTGGCCAGCGCGGAGGCGCGCACGTCGGCGAGGACCGCGTCGAGGTCGTCCTCGCGCTCGGCCAGGAACGGGTAGAGGAAGCTCGAGGCGCCCGTGTCGTGTACCGGTGCCGCGGAGCGCCCCTCGAGCAGCCCGCGGTGCTCGAAGAAGACGTGCACGAGCTCCCAGAGGACGTGGTAGGCGGTCTCGGCGAGCTCCTGCGCGACGAACGGGTCGTCGGCCGGCGGGACGAGCTCCCACTCGGCGCCGACCGCGGTGAAGGCGAGCGTCAGGCAGCCCGCCGCCCGCGCGCCCGCGACCGCGGCGGCGGTCGCGTCGCCCGAGCCGAACGCGAGCGCGACGTCGTCGGGCGCCGCGAGCAGGGCGACGTCGCCCGGCGCGAGGCCGAGCGCCGGCAGCGCGCGCTTGCCGACGATGACCGGGTGCACGAACTCGACCGCGACGTGGCGCACGTCGGAGGCGGCGACCGGGCCCTCGCCGAAGGCGAGCAGACGCCCGCCGCGCGCGAAGCGCTCGGCCATCCGGTGACAGACCCGCGCGAGGCGGTCGGCCTCGGCGGCGAAGAAGCGCTCGTTGGCGGCGACCCGCGCGTCGAGCAGCGCGCCGATCCGGTCCACGCCGGTGGCCGCCGGGCCGCTCACACGAGCGCGCGCCGCGCCTCCGCGCGCTCGGGCAGCGCCTGCAGCCAGTCGCGCAGCTCGTCGACGCCCTCGCCGGTCCGCGCGCTCACGAGCAGGTGCGCGACGCCCGGGTGGACGGCGTCGAGGTGGTGCAGGAAGCGCTCGACGTCGAAGTCGACGTGGGGGAGGAGGTCGAGCTTGTTGAGGACGACGAGCTCGCAGGCGCGGAACATGAGCGGGTACTTGAGCGGCTTGTCCTCGCCCTCGGCGACCGAGGAGACCATGATCCGCGCGTCCTCGCCGACGCGGAACTCGGCCGGGCAGACGAGGTTGCCGACGTTCTCGATGACGAGCAGGTCGAGCTCGTCGAGCGGCAGGGCGGGCAGCGCGGACCGCACCATGTTCGCGTCGAGGTGGCACTCGCCGCCGAAGCCCGCGCCCGTGTTGAGCTGCACCACGGGGACGTGGAGGTGCGCGAGGCGGTCGGCGTCGAGGCTGCCCTGGACGTCGCCCTCGAGCACGCCGGCGCGGACGCCGTCGAGGCCGCCGGCGAGGACGCGCTCGAGCAGCGTCGTCTTGCCGGCGCCGGGCGCGCTCATGAGGTTGACGACCGCGACGCCGGTGCGGTCGAAGTCCGCGCGGTTGGCCTGCGCGATCGTCTCGTTGGCGTCGAGCGCGTCCTCGACGACCCTGACCTTCACGCGATGCACGCTCGGCCCCCGCTCACATCTTGCGGATCTTGAGGTAGCGCTGGATCTCGGGCGCCTGCGCGCCGATCAGCGCGAGGATGCCGGCGAGCACCGCCAGCACCGCGACGAGCTGCGCGGTGGGGCTGATGTGGATGTCGCTCATGGGGCTCCTGCCTCCGGTTCGGGGATCAGATCTTCCAGCACCGACTCGACGAGGCGCACCGCCTCGTCGAGCGCCGCGCGGACCGGCTCGCTGAGCGCGGCGACGATCTCCTCGGCGTCGGCGCTCATCCGGGTCCGCGGCTCGCAGCCGACCACGAGCGT
>DATNGY010000354.1:0-3523 GCA_035605735.1 Solirubrobacteraceae bacterium | reverse complement strand
ATCTTCGCCCGCCTCCCCCGCGTCAACACCCTCGACCCGGCCCAGCGCGCCGTCGCGCGCGAGCTCGCCGGCTGGCGCGAGGCGGCCGCGCGCGACGCCGACCGACCGGCGCCGTCGGTGCTCAGCGACGCCGCGCTCGTCGAGATCGCCAAGCGCCGGCCCGACTCGCTCGCGCGCCTGGGGCAGATCCGAGGTCTGCACGAGGGCATCGTTCGCCGGCGCGGCCGCGCGATCCTCGAGGCGGTCGCGCGAGGCCGCGAGGCCGAGCCGATCGCGGTCGTCGGCGAGCGCACGCCGCTGCCCGACGCGACCGACGCCCCGCTGGTCGCGCTCGGCGAGGCGCTCGTGCGCACGCGGGCGGCCGAGGAGGGCCTCGCCTACGAGCTGATCGCGGCGCGCGCGGACCTCCAGCGCGTCGTCACCGCCGTACGCCTCGACGGCGTCGAGCCCGCCGTGCGCACGCTCGAGGGCTGGCGGCGCGAGGTCGTCGGGGCCGAGCTGCTCGAGCTGCTGCGCGGCCGGCGCGCGCTGCGGGTCGGAAGCGCCCGGCGCATCGAGGTCCTCCCGTAGCTACCCTCGTCGCCATGCGCCCGCGCCACGCGATCTCCGCCCTGCTCGCCGCCGGCGCCCTCGCTGCCGCGGGCTGCGGCGGGGGAGGCGGCTCGACGCAGAGCGCATCGCCCGTCACGGCGACCGCGGGATCGCTGCGGCCCGTCGTCGACGCCGCGTCGAAGACGGCCGCCCAGGGCAGCGCGCAGGTCGGCGTCCACGGGTTCACCGAGCTCGCGGGCCGGCGCATGCAGATCGACGGCGCGGGCGCATTCGACCTGCGCGCCGGCAAGGGACGGTTCGCGGCGACCGCGCAGATCGCCGGCCGGCGCGCCCGCGTTGACGCGGTCGCCGACGGGAAGGCCCTGTACCTGCGGGCCGGCGCACTCGCAGGCCGGCTGCCCGGCGGCAAGCACTGGCTCAAGCTCGACGTCGGGAAGGCGGGGCTCTCGTCGCTCGGCGGTGTCGATCCGGGCGAGCTGCTCGCGGCGCTGCGGCGCGCGGCCGACGTCCACGAGGTCGGCCACGCGACGATCGACGGCACGCCAACGACCCACTACGCCGGGACGATCGACCTCGCTCGCGGCGGCACGACCGCCGGCGCCCGAGCCCTGCGCGCGCTCGCCCAGCGCGCCGGCGTGGAGCGCGTGCCGGTCGAGGCGTGGGTCGGCGACGACGGGCTCGTCCGCCGCGCGCGCGTCGCCGCGACCGCCGCAGGCGGCGCGGCCGGTTCCGCGCGCGCGGACCTCACGGTCGACTTCACGAACTTCGGGCGCTCCGTCGACGCGCCCGCGCCGCCGGCCGACGACGTCCTCGACGCGTCGCGCCTCGCCGGCCTGCTGGGCGGCTAGTCCTCGCGCTCGCGCTCGCGCTCGTCCATGAGCTCGTGGATCGCGCGCTGCTCGTCGAGGTCGTAGCCGGGGGCGCCCTCGCGATGGTCCTCGCCCTCGGGCCGGCCGGGCGCATCGTCCTCGGTCGGGGTCTCGTCCTCCTGCCGGCGCTCGTCGTCGCTCACGGCTGCACCACCTCGATCGATCGAAGTTAGCTGAGCGCCTCCTCGGCGCGGCGGCGCTCCTTGCGCGACCCGTGCGTTACGCGCTTGGGCAGCGGCACCGGCGAGAGCCGGTCGACCGCCCCGCCGAAGAACGCGCGCGGCTCGGCCTTGCGGATGAGGTCGGCGAGCTCGCGGCGCTCGTCGGCGGTCAGGTGACGGTCGCGCGCGCCGTGCGCGAGCAGCTCGCGCAGTCGTCTGCGCTCGCCCCGGTCGAGGCGCACCGCGTGGCGGCGCGCGAGGAGGACGATCTGCGCGATCGCGAGGAGCTTGAGCAGGGGAAGGCGCTTGAGCATCGCCACGCCTACGGTACCCGGCGGTGCGCCCTCGTCACCCCGTAGGCTGATTCCGGCCGTGGCCGACGTCGTCCCCGACCCGCGCACCGCCAGCGCCGAGCCGCCGGCAGCGAGCCGTCGCGCGGCCGCCAAGCAGGCGGGGAAGGCGGCCCTCGCCCTGGGGGCGCTCGGGGTCGCGTTCGGCGACATCGGCACGAGCCCGCTCTACGCGCTCCAGACCGTCTTCAACGTCGACGACCGGGCCGTCGGGGCCACGCAGACGGACGTCTACGGCGTGATCTCGATCGTCGTGTGGTCCGTGACGATCATCGTCTCGATCGAGTACCTCGGCCTGATCATGCGCGCCGACAACGACGGCGAGGGCGGGATCATGGCCCTGATCGCGCTCGTGCGGGGCGCCGCGCAGCGCGGTCCCGCCGCCGCGGCCGCGCTCGTCGCCCTCGGCATCTTCGGCGCCTCGCTCTTCTACGGCGACGGCATGATCACGCCCGCGATCTCGGTCCTGTCGGCCGTCGAGGGCCTCGAGATCGCGACTCCGAGCGCGAAGCACCTGGTCGTGCCGATCGCGCTCGTGATCCTCGGGCTGCTCTTCTTCATCCAGCGCTTCGGGACGGGCGCCGTGGGGCGGCTCTTCGGGCCGGTCATGGCCCTGTGGTTCTCGGTGCTGGCCCTGACCGGGCTGCGCGAGGTCGTGGCCCACCCCGGCATCCTGCGCGCGCTCTCGCCCACCTACGCGGTCGCGTTCTTCGCCGAGCACTTCGGGACCGCGTTCATCGCGCTCGGCTCGATCGTCCTCACGGTCACGGGCGCCGAGGCGCTCTACGCGGACATGGGCCACTTCGGGCGCTCGCCGATCCGCCGCGCCTGGTTCGTGGCCGTGTTCCCGGCGCTGATGCTCAACTACATGGGCCAGGGGTCGCTGATCCTGCGCAGCCCGTCGGCGATCGAAAACCCGTTCTTCCTCCTCGTCCCGCACTGGAGCCGGATGCCGCTCGTCCTGCTCGCTACCGCGGCGACGGTGATCGCCTCGCAGGCGGTCATCTCCGGGGCCTTCTCCGTCACCAAGCAGGCGATCCAGCTCGGCTTCCTCCCGGCGCTCACCGTCCGCCACACGTCGGCGAGCAGGGAGGGACAGATCTACGTCCCGGCCGTGAACTGGGCGGTGTTCGCCGCGGTCGTCGCCCTCGTCGTCGGCTTCGGCTCCTCCCAGCACCTGGCCTCGGCCTACGGCGTCGCCGTCACCGGCACGCTGTCGATCGACACGATCCTCTTCTTCGTCGTCGTCCGCATGCTCTGGCGCAAGCCGCTCTGGGTCACCCTCCTCGGCGCGGGCGCCTTCCTGACCGTCGACCTCGCGTTCCTCTCGGCCAACCTCACGAAGATCCTGCACGGCGGCTGGTTCCCGCTGACCATCGCGGCCGTCGTCTTCGTGCTGCTGATGACCTGGCAGCGCGGGCGGGCGCTCATCACCGAGCGGCGCACGCGCGAGGAGGGGATGTTGCGCGACTTCCTCTACGAGGTCCGCGAGAAGGACCCCCCGCTCTTCCGCGCGCCGGGCACGGGCGTCTTCCTGAGCCCGAACGCGACGACGACCCCGCTCGCGCTGCGCGCGAACGTCGAGCACAAC
>DATNGY010000353.1:0-5564 GCA_035605735.1 Solirubrobacteraceae bacterium | reverse complement strand
TCGCCGAGCTCGAGGATCCCGCCTTCGCCGAGTTCGACCTGACCTCGCTGCGGACGGGGATCATGTCCGGCTCGCCGTGCCCGGTCGAGGTGATGCGCCGCGTCCGCTCCGACATGCACATGACCGAGGTGACGATCTGCTACGGGATGACGGAGACGTCGCCCGTCTCGACGCAGACGCTGCGCGACGACCCGCTCGAGAAGCGCGTCGGCACGGTCGGCAAGGTGCACCCGCACGTCGAGGTGAAGGTCGTCGACCCCGAAAGCGGGGCGATCGTCGAGCGCGGCACGCCGGGTGAGCTGTGCACCCGCGCCTACAGCGTGATGCTGGGCTACTGGGACGAGCCCGAGAAGACCGCCGACGCCATCGATCGCGCGCGCTGGATGCACACCGGCGACCTCGCCACGATGGACGACGACGGCTACCTGAGCATCGTCGGGCGCTCGAAGGACATGGTCATCCGCGGCGGCGAGAACGTCTATCCGCGCGAGCTCGAGGAGTTCCTCTACGGCCACCCCGACGTGGCCGACGTCCAGGTGGTCGGCGTGCCCGACGAGCGCTACGGCGAGGAGCTGTGCGCCTGGGTCATCCCGCGCCCGGGGGCGTCGCTCGAGGAAGAGGAGGTCCGCGCGTTCTGCCGCGGTGAGCTCGCGCACTTCAAGGTCCCGCGCTACGTCGTGCTCACCGACGCGTTCCCGATGACCGTCACCGGCAAGGTCCAGAAGTTCAAGCTCCGCGACGCCGCGATCGAGCAGCTCGGGCTCGAGGCGGCAGGCGTCGCTCCCGGCTAGCAGCCGCGACTCCGTCCCCCCGACGGGATCGTCCCGAAGGCGATCGCGGCCGGGGCCGCTATAGGCTCGCCCGTCATGCGCATCCTCGTCGTCGGCGCCGGGGGCGTGGGCAGCGCCGCGGCGGCCATCGCCCAGCGGCGGTCGTTCTTCGAGCACATGGTCCTCGCCGACGTCGACCCGGCCCGGTCCGGCGCGGCGGTCGACCGGCTCGGTGAGCCCGACCGCTTCTCCGCGACCGCGGTCGACGCCTCCGACGAGCCGGCGCTGGTGGAGCTCGTGCGCTCCACGCGCGCGGATGCGCTCCTCAACGCGTGCGACCCGCGCTTCAACGAGCCGATCTTCGCCGCCGCCGAGCGCGCGCGCTGCACGTACCTCGACATGGCGATGACGCTCTCGCAGCCGCACCCCGAGCGCCCGTACCAGGAGCCGGGGGTGATGCTCGGAGAAGCGCAGTTCGCCGCCGACGAGCGCTGGCGCGCGGCCGGCCTGCTGGCGCTCGTCGGGATCGGCGTCGAGCCGGGCTTGTCAGACGTCTTCGCGCGCTACGCCGCCGACCACCTGTTCGGTGCGATCGACGAGGTCGGCGTGCGTGACGGCGCAGACCTCGTCGTCGAGGGCTACGACTTCGCGCCGACGTTCTCGATCTGGACGACGATCGAGGAGTGCCTGAACCCACCGCTCGTCTGGGAGCGCGACCGCGGCTGGTTCACGACCGCCCCGTTCTCGGAGCCCGAGCTCTTCGACTTTCCGGAGGGGATCGGCGAGGTCGAGTGCGTCAACGTCGAGCACGAGGAGGTGGTCCTCATCCCGCGGTGGGTCGAGTGCCGGCGGGTGACCTTCAAGTACGGGCTCGGCAGCGAGTTCATCGAGGTGCTGCGCACGCTGCACAAGCTCGGGCTCGATAGCACGGAGCCCGTCTCCGTGCGCGGCGTGCAGGTCGCGCCACGCGACGTCGTCGCGGCGACCCTGCCCGACCCGGCCACGCTCGGCGACCGCATGACCGGGCGGACGTGCGCGGGGACGCTCGTCACGGGGACCGGGACGGACGGGCGCCCGCGCGAGACCTACCTCTACCACGTCGCCGACAACGAGCGGACGATGGCCGAGTACGGGTGCCAGGCCGTGGTCTGGCAGACGGCGCTGCATCCGATCGTCGCGCTCGAGCTGCTCGCGAGCGGGACGTGGTCGGGCACGGGGGTGCTCGGGCCCGAGGCCTTCGACGCGGTGCCGTTCCTCGAGCTGCTCGCGGCCTACGGCGCACCCCACGGCGTGCAGGAGCGCGCGGCCGCCCGGGGCTGACCCGGGGCCGCGCGCACCCCACGGCGTGGAGGACCGCGCGGCCGCCCGGGGCTGACCCGGGGCCGGCGGGGGCCGCCCGGCCCCCGAGCGGCCGCAGAGCCTCCGAGCGGCTGCCGCGGCGGCCGGGGGCCACGGGCCGGAGCGGCCTCAGAGCGTGCGGGCGGCGGACGACCGCCGCGCCCGGTCCCGCGCGAGCCACTCGCGCGCCCACGTCTTGAGCTCGTCGAGCGCGGGCTGGAGGCTTCGGCCCATCGGCGTCAGCTCGTAGACGACCCGCGGCGCCGGGCCCGATCGGACCGAGCGCCGCACGACTCCGCGAGCCTCGAGCTCCTTCATGCGCTCGGAGAGCAGGCGGTCGCTCATCTCGGGCACCGCCTGCGCGATCGCGCTGAAGCGCATGCGGCCGCCCTCAAGGAGCACCGCGACGATCGCGCCCGTCCAACGGCGGCCGATGAGCTCGACCGCCTCGTGGTAGAGCGGGCAGCACGCCGGCGACGGCGCGCCGCGAGCGCCGGGGGCGGGCCGCTCTGCGCGAGCCTCGGGACCCATCGGCCGCAAGCCTAGCGCCGCCGCGCCCGTAGCCTGACTCAGGCGGCCCGGAGCTGACGGGTCGTCTCGGTCGATCCGTCCACGGGCACGTCGCCCGCGACGTGGATCATCGCCGTGAAGGTCTCCAGCGCGACGAACGCGATGGCCTCGAGGATCTGCTCGTCGCTCCAGCCGGCCTCGCGGGCCTCCTCATGGAGGTGCAGCGGCGGGCGCGCCTGGCCCTCGACGAGCGCCTTGAGATAGCGCAAAAGCGCCGCCTCGTCCTCGTCGCGGGAGTCGAACTCGCGCGCGAGCGCGACCTCGTCGAGCCCGAGACCGGACTGACGGGCCGTGCGCGAGTGCAGGGCGACGCCCGGCTGGGAGCGGTAGTGCTCGGCGACGGCGAGCGAGATGCGCTCGAGCGTCGCGCGCTCGAGCGTGCCGTGACGCAGCTCGGAGCGGAAGCGCGCGTAGGCGCGCAGCGCCGCGGGCGACCCGGCCAGCACGCCGAGGAAGTTCGGCAGCTGGCCGCCCGTCGCCAGAGCGCCGCGCAGGACGGGCACCGAGCCCTCCGGGGCGGAGAGCTCGTCGTGGACGGTGAACCGGCTCATGGTGGTCTTCATCGGGGGCCTCGTGGAGGAGGGGAGCTTCGGCGTCCCTGCCGAGAGAGGTACTTACCGAATGTAAGTCTACGGTCAGCTTCCCGGCGTGACAATCCGCCGTGTCTTCACGAGTACGCACGCTGCGCGGCGCCCGTGTGGGCGCGCGAGCAACTGGGCGCGCGGACGGTCGGGGGCGCCTGCGCCCCAACCGCGGGGGCGCGGCCGCCGCCACCGCCTTCGAACGAGAGCGGGCGCCGCCGGTGCGGCTACGCGTGCGCGGCGCTCGTCGCCGCGACGAGGATGAGGAAGACGCAGAGTGCGACGGCCCAGAGCGCTAGGCGCTCGGGGCGCGCGCCGACGCGCTCCGCCGCCGAGCGCGCAGGCCTGCGCCGCTCGACCTCGACGAGGCGCGTCGTCGCGCGGGCGCCCGGACGTCCGGTGATGTGGACGGTCCGGCGCTCGACGGGCGGCGGCGCAGGCGTCGCCGCGTCGCGCGCGCGCCCGCCTTCACCGGGGGCCGGCCGATCGCCGGCGTCGCCGACAGCGCGCAGGGGCGGACGTGCGGCTTCGGCGGCGCGGCGGCGCTCGATCGTCTCACGCACCTCTTGCACGTCGGCCCACCAGGCGCGGGCTTCGGATCCGGACATGCCGTTCTTTGTCCTCTTTCGTGGGCTTACGGGGTTAGCTGACGGGCTCGCGCGGAAAGAGTCGCGCTGCGCCTGTGGCGATTCGCCCCAACAGACCGGGTCCCCCGCTCCCACGCCCGCCCGCTCCACGCGGGCCACGACGAGGGATTCAGCGGATTTTGGCGGGCGGCATCCTAGCAACGACGCCGGGCCCGAACGCAGGAGCATGCGCGGACCGTACGGACCCGTCCGGACGGTTCCCGCAACGTGCGGGAACTACCGCCGACTGGCTACCGCCCGGCGACCGCTACCGCCCGGCGACCGCTACCGCCCGGTGACCGCTACCGCCCAGCGAGCGCGATCGCCCAGCGACCACTACCGCTAACGCCCGGCGACCGCGGTGATGAAGTTCGCGACGTCCTGAGCGTCCTGGCCGTCGACGAGCCCGGCCGGCATCTGGCCATTGCCCCGCGCGCGACCTTGCTGGATCGCGTTGAGGATCAGCGCCTTCGGCGGCGTGAGCTGGTCGAGGTTCGGGCCCACGCGGCCCACGGCGTTGGCCGCTTTCAGCGTGTGGCACGTCGCGCAGTTGCGCGCGAAGACCGTGCGCCCCCGCTCCGCCGAGGCCGAGAGCTCGACGCCGCCCGGCGCGCGCTTCGCGTGGTCGTCGCTGTTCGTGACGCCGATCGCCACCGGGACGACCAGGCCGATCCCGACGATCACGATGGCCAGGGCGATCGCCATCAAACGCCGGTTCGCGCGCGAGGGCCGGCGGCGCTCGCGCGGCGACCGCCCGCGATTGCTGCTGAACGCGACGGCGAAGATCGCCAGCCCCAGCGCAATGAACGCCAGCAGGAAGATCAGAGCGCCGACCACGGCCGGGAACATACACGCGTCGACACGTGGCGACGCGCCGATGACGGCCCGTCATCGGCGCCGCCCCTGCGCGAAGGACATGACCGGCGGAGCCACCGCGCGGAAGTCGTCGGCCCCCGGCCCGGCGAGCTCCTCGTCCTCGTCGCGGTGGGGGCGTCGGCCGGCGCCGACCGCCGGGCGCTCGGTGCCGGCGGTGGAGTCGAGGCGGCCCGACGTTGCGAGCCGAGGCGGTCCGGCGCCCGTGGCGACCGGCGCATGCGCGGCGAGTCCCCCGGCCGCTCCGCCGTCGCCGCCCCCGACCGCTCCGCCGCTCGCGGCCGCGGCGGCGACCGCCTGCTCGCCGACGACGCGCGCGAGCTCGCGCGCGTCGAGCAGCGAGAAGTCCTTGACCTGCGCGGCGGGGCGCTCGTCGAGCAGCTCGGGAGCGTCGAGGGGCACGACGCGGTCGACGAGCACGTTGATCGCCCCGCCGGCCGACGCGTGGCGCTCGAGCGTGCCCGTGACGATCACGAGCGGCTCGGTCCTCACGGTCAGGCGGTCGCGCTCGTAGACCGCGGGCGGGACGATCAGGTTCACGGTCCCCGTCTCGTCCTCGAGCAGGAGGAAGACGACGCCCTTTGCCGTCCCCGGGCGCTGGCGCGCGACGACGAGTCCGCCGACCTCGACGCGGGCGCCGTGCGGGAGGGTCGACAGGTCGGCGCTCGTCACGGTCCCCGACCTGCGCAGCCCGTCGCGCAGGAGGCGCAGCGGGTGACGCTCGACGGTCAGCCCGGTCGTCGCGTAGTCGGCGATCATCGCCGCCCACTCGCCGAGCGGCGCGAGCGCGGGCGCCTCGGGCAGCG
>DATNGY010000352.1:0-6099 GCA_035605735.1 Solirubrobacteraceae bacterium | reverse complement strand
GACATCCGTCGCGACGGCGGGGTCGCGCGCATGAGCGACCCGGCGATGATCAAGCGAATCCAGGCCTCCGTGACGATCCCGGTCATGGCCAAGGCCCGGATCGGCCATTTCGCCGAGGCGCAGGTGCTCGAGGCGCTCGAGGTCGACTACATCGACGAGTCCGAGGTGCTGACGCCGGCCGACGAGGCCCACCACATCGACAAGTGGGCCTTCCGGATCCCGGTCGTCTGCGGCGCCACCAACCTCGGCGAGGCGCTGCGGCGCATCGGCGAGGGCGCGGCCATGATCCGCTCCAAGGGCGAGGCCGGCACCGGCGACATCGTCGAGGCCGTGCGCCACCTGCGCGCCATCACCGGCGAGATCAAGCGCCTGGGCACGCTGAGCGAGATGGAGCTCATGACCGCGGCCAAGGAGCACGGCGCGCCCTACGACCTCGTCCGCGCAGTCGCCCGCGAGGGCGCGCTGCCCGTGCCGCTGTTCTGCGCGGGCGGGATCGCCACGCCGGCCGATGCGTCGCTCGTCATGCAGCTCGGGGCGCAGGCCGTCTTCGTCGGGTCGGGCATCTTCAAGTCGTCGGATCCCGCCACGCGGGCGGCCGCGATCGTCGAGGCGACGACGCACTTCGCCGACGCCGAGCGCGTCGCGTGCGCGAGCGAGGGCCTCGGCGAGGCGATGTTCAGCCTCGAGGCGCGCAAGCTCGAGCCGGAGCAGACGCTCGCGCACCGCGGCTGGTGACCACGACCCCGCCTCGCCGCGCCTGGCGGCGTCGCGGTGAAGCGGTCCGTGCCTGAGCACTGTCCCACTTCACGCTCCTTGCCCGCCGAAGATGGGCGCTGACGGGGCGTTCGTAGGCGTCCTCGCGCTGCAGGGCGGCTTCGCGGCGCACGAACGGGTCCTGCGCGAGCTCGGCGCCGACGTGCGCGAGGTGCGCACGCCCGCCGACCTCGACGGCCTCGATGGGCTCGTGCTCCCTGGCGGGGAGTCGACGACGATGACGCTCGGCGTCGAGCGCGAGGGGCTCGCGGAGCCGCTGCGCGCCTTCGCCGCCGCCGGTCGCCCGATGCTGGGGACGTGCGCCGGCCTCATCCTCCTCGACCGCGGGCACCTCGGGCTCATGGACATCGAGGCCGAGCGCAACGCGTTCGGTCGCCAGGTGCACTCGTTCGAGGAGGAGCTGACCTTCCCCGACCTCGAGGGCGGCCCCGTGCACGCCGTCTTCATCCGCGCCCCGTGGATCCGCGAGGCCGGGCCGACGGTCGAGATCCTCGCGTCGGTCGACAGCCACGGCGTGGCCGCGCGGCAGGGCGAGCTGCTCGTGCTGTCCTTCCACCCGGAGCTCGGCGGCGACCGCCGCCTGCACGAGCGGTTCCTGGAGCGCGTCAGATCACGAGCCCGTGGCGGAGCGTGTTCTCGGTGACGACGCGCGGCTCGACGAAGTGCAGGAGGTAGTCGGGGCCGCCGGCCTTCGTCCCGGTCCCCGAGAGCCGGTTGCCGCCGAAGGGCTGGCGCCCCACCATCGCGCCGGTGATCGCGCGGTTGACATATAGGTTGCCGACCGGCGAGCGGCGCACCACGCGCTCGACGGTGTGCGGGTTGCGCGCGAAGAGGCCGCCGGTGAGGGCGAAGGAGAGCTCGTCGACGCGGTCCATGGCGGCGTCGATCGAGCGCACGCGCTCGACCGCGAGCAGCGGGCCGAAGATCTCCTCGCTCAGCACGGGCGACTCGGGGGGCAGGTCGACGGCCACGGTCGGGGCCACGAACCAGCCGTGGTCGGGCTCGCCGCCGTCGCCCTGGGCCGCGATCCGGCCCTGCTCGCGCGCGAGGGCCCGGTAGCGCTCGACGCGCTCCTGGGCGTCGCGCTCGATGACGGGCGGCACGTCGATGCCGAACGTGTCGGCCTGCCCGACGACGAGGACCTCGACGGCGCCGGCGAGTCGCTCGACGAGCGCGTCGTGGATCGCCTCGTGGACGAGCACGCGCGACGCGGCCGAGCACTTCTGGCCGGCGTAGATGAACGCGCTCTGGACGATCGCGGGGACCGCGTCGTCGAGGTCGGCGTCGGCGTCGACGAGCACGCAGTTCTTGCCGCCCATCTCGGCGACGACGCGCTTGAGCTGGCGCGCGCCGGGCTCGGCCGCGGTCTTCAGGATCTCGAGGCCCACGGGCCCGGACCCGGTGAACGCGATGGTCGCCACCTCGGGGTGGCGCACGAGCGCGGCGCCGGTCTCGCCCTCGCCCGGCAGCAGCGCGATCGCCCCGCTCGGGACGCCGGCCTCGCGCAGCGCCCGGACGACCGCCAGGCCGCAGGCCGGGGATTGCTCGGCGGGCTTGAGGGCGACGGCGTTCCCGGTGGCCAGCCCGGCGGCGACCATGCCCATCGGGATCGCGATCGGGAAGTTCCACGGCGAGACGACCGCGACGACACCGCGCGGCGCGTAGTGCAGGGCGTTGCGCTCGCCCGGGACCTGGAACAGCGGCTTGCCCTCCTCGAGCGCGACCGCGCCGCGCGCGTAGAACTCGAGGAAGTCGATCGCCTCGCAGACGTCGGCGTCGGCCTCGCCCCACGGCTTCGCGCACTCGCGGACCTCGAGCGCGGCGAGCTCGGCGCGGCGCTCGCGCAGCCACCCCGCGGCGGCCACGAGCCGCCCGGCGCGCCGGGCGGCGGGCAGGGCCGACCATTCGGCGAACGCGCCCGCGGCCGTGCGGACCGCGGCGTCGACCTCGTCGGCGGTCGCGGACGCCGCGACGGCGACGACGCGCTCGCGGTTGCCCGGGTCGGTCGACACCACGTCCTCGCCCTCGCGCCGGTCCTCGCCGATCCACACCGGCACCCGGATCGGCAGGCGCGCGTCGACCGCCCCCATCCCGGCTGCGAGCGCCTCGCGGATCGGGGCGCGGCGCAGCTCGAGGATCGGCTCGTTGACGAACGGCGACAGGGCGGCCATCAGATGACCGATTCCGAGCTCCCGCACGTGCGGACGACGCGCCTCGCCGTGCCCGGTCGTCGCCCGACCGCTTGCCAATGGCACGACCATTGCCCGCGCGGTCGGGCGACGCCGGGCACGGCGATCCGCGCCGCCGCACGCACGGATGATTCGGAATCGGCCATCAGGGGGCCGCGAGGAGCTCCTCGAGCGGGCGGCCGCTGGCCTGCTCGTGCAGGAAGGACTCGTTGCTCGTGTTCTCGAGCAACCGCCGGACGAGGTAGGCCATTCCGGCCACGAGGTCGCCGACGGGGCAGTAGGTGCGCACGCGGTGCCCCCGCGCCGCGAGCGCGTGCTGAAGGTCGTCGCCCAGACCGCGCAGGACCTGGAGCTCGACGTCGCCGTCGGGCGCTCCGAGGGCGCGGTTGACGGCGATCGCGTGGGCGATCGACCGCAGGTTGTGCGAGGCGATCGCGACGCGGACGGCCGGTCGTGCCCCGAGCAGCCGGCGGGTCAGCGCCTCGAAGTTGCGATCCGAGTCGGCCTTGACCTCGAAGACGGGCGACTCCCAGCCGTGCTGGCGCGCCTCGACGATCTCGTGGTCCCAGTAGGCGCCCTTCACGAGCCGGACCGTGAGCGGGAAGCCGCGCGGCGTCGCCTGGGCCCACGCGACCATGCGCTCGCACAGCTCGGGCGAGTCGCGCAGATAGGCCTGCAGCACGACGCCCGCGCTCGGCGCGTCGCGAAACTCGTCCTCCTCCAGCAGCTCGAGCACGAGGTCGGTGACCGCCTCGCGCGAGTCGAAGGACTCCATGTCGATGTGCAGGTGGGCGCCGAGGTCGCGCGCGCGGCGCAGCAGGTCGCGCAGGCGCCCCGCCGCGTCGCGCTTGCCGAGCTCGGGCGCGTCGGGGCGCAGGAGCGGGGTGAGCGCGCTCACCTTGACCGAGAGGTTCTCGCGCGGGATCGGCCCGGCCCCGTCGCGCTCGAGCAGCGGGCGCTCGGGCAGGCCGCGGTAGACGGCGACGAGGCCCTCGAGCGCGTCGCGGCAACGCGCCGCGTAGCGGTCGGCCTCGGCGCTCGTCACCGTCGCCTCGCCGAGGAGGTCGACGCTCGTCGCCACGCCCTCGCGCCAGAGCTCCTCGAGCACGCCGGTGGCGTCGCGCGGCGTCTGGCCGACGATGAAGCGGTGGGCCATGTGCTTCACGCCGGCCGCGGCGGCGGCGCCGAGCGCCGTCCGTCCGGCCCTCGTGCCGCCCATGCGCATCGCGACCTGCAGCGGCGGCGGCCGATCGGGGACCTCGTCGAGGAAGCCCGTGAGGTGCCGGGCGAGGTCGTCGAGGCTGCGGCACGCGGGAACGACGTCGACGAAGCGAAAGAGCGCGGCCCGGAGCTCCACGTCCTGCGAGGCGAGGTCCATCGCCTTGTCGTCGAGCGCCTTGAGCGGGTTCCGGGAGGCGGAGGGCAGCGCGGCGGCGATCTCCCGCCCGACGGCGAGGATCTCCGTCTCGGGCGCCGTCGTCGTCACGGCCGCGACGATACTCGCCGGCGCCATCCCTGCGCCCGGCGCCTCAGGCCTCCGCGGCCGGCACCGCGGGCAGCGGGTGCGGGGGCGGTCCAGACGCGCGCCGGCGGCCGGCGACGAGGCGCTTGCGGTTCGAGCGCCACACGCGCGTCCTCCAGGCGCCCGGGAAGCAGTGCGCGTCCCCGGGACACGGGACGCCCACGAATGACAGGCCGGGAGACGGTCGCCGTCAGGCCGAGCACGCCTCGCCGTGATCACCTGGATGGCCCGGTACCGTCCGACTCATGCGCATCGCCGTCGCCGCCGACGAGAGGACCGGGGTCGCCGAGGACGTCGTCGACCAGCTGCGCCGCCGCGGCCACGAGCCACTCGTCCACGGTGCGCTCAGCGACGGCGAGCGCGACGACTGGGCCTGGGCGTCGGAGACCGCCGCGCGCGACGTCGCCGACGGGCGCGCCGAGCAGGCCGTGGTCTGCTGCTGGACGGGCACGGGAGCGTCGATCGCGGCGAACAAGGTCCCGGGGATCCGGGCCGCGCTCTGCGTCGACGCCCAGACCGCGGAGGGCGCGCGGCGCTGGAACGACGCGAACGTGCTCGCCCTCAGCCTGCGCGCGACGTCGGAGGCCGAGCTGCGGGAGATCCTCGACGCGTGGTTCGCGACCGCCCCCAGCGACGACGCCGAGGACGCCGCCAACGTCGCACACGTCGACGAGATCGCCCGGTGATCCTCGTCAACGGCCGCGCGGCCGCGCGGCCCGAGCTCGGCGGCGTCGAGCGCTGGGCGCGCGAGCTCATCGCGGCGCTCACCGCGCTCGCTCCCGACCGCTACGCCGTGGCGCGGCCGCCGACGGTCCTGAGCCACCGCGCCGGCCACGCGTGGGAGCAGGCCGTCCTGCCGCTGCGCGCGCGCCGCGCCGCGCTGCTCGTCAACCCAGCCAACCTCGCGCCCGTCGCGTTCCCGCGCAACGTCGTGGTCATCCACGACGCCGCGGCGCTTCGCGAGCCGTCCTGGTACTCGCGCGCCTACGCGGCCTGGCAGCGGCGCGTGCTGCCGGCCATCGGCCGGCGCGCCCGCCTCGTCGTGACCGATAGCGCGTTCTCGCGCGGCGAGCTGCGCGAGCTGCTCGGCGTCGACGCCGCGGTCGTGCCCGGCGGCGTCGACGGCCGCTTCACCCCGGCCGCCGACCCGCTGCCGGCGCGCGCGGCCCTCGGCCTGGAGCGTCCCTACGTGCTCACGGTGGCCAGCCGGACCGCGCGCAAGAACCTCGGCGCGCTCGAGGTCGCCGCCCGGCGCCTGGCCGCCGAGGGCGTCGAGCTCGTCGCCGCCGGTGGCGGGCGCCCGCAGTTCCGCGATGCCGCGAGCCCGTCGGTACGGGCGCTCGGGCACGTGCCCGACGACCACCTGCCCGGGCTCTACGCGGGCGCCGAGGCGTTCGTGCTGCCGTCGCTCTACGAGGGGTTCGGGCTCACGTGCCTGGAGGCGATGGCGTGCGGCACTCCGGTCGTGACCTCGATCGGCACGGCGATGGAGGAAGTCGCCAGTGGCGCAGCCGTTCTCGTCGATCCGCTCGACATCTCCGCGATCGCCGCGGGCATCGAGCAGGCAACGGTGCGTCGCGACGAACTCGTTCCTGCGGGGATCGCGCGAGCCCG
>DATNGY010000351.1:0-5226 GCA_035605735.1 Solirubrobacteraceae bacterium | reverse complement strand
GGCGGCCGCGCGCCGCTGGGCGCCGTTCGCGAGGCCGTCCTGCGACTTCGCCGCGGCAAGGGGATGGTCGTCGACCCGGCCGACCCCGACTCGATCAGCGCGGGATCCTTCTTCACCAACCCGGTCCTCGACGCCGCGGGCTTCGAGGCGCTGCTGGCGCGGCTGCCCGCCGGCGAGCGCCCGCCGGCGTGGCCGGACGGCGACGGGCGCGTGAAGACCTCGGCCGCGTGGCTCATCGAGCGCGCGGGCTTCGCGCGCGGCTTCGGCGACCCGGAGGGCATCGCGATCTCCTGCAAGCACACGCTGGCGCTCACCAATCGCGGCGCCGGCACGACGACCCAGCTGCTCGACCTCGCCCACGAGATCGCCGGCGGCGTCCAGGCGGCCTTCGGCGTCGAGCTCGTCCCCGAGCCGATGCTCGTGGGAACGCCGTGGCGCGGGGCCGTGGCGGCGCCCGCCGCGCTCGGTCGGCCCCGCGTCGATGAACAGGGTTGACGAGCCGTCGGCTCGCCGACCCTGTGCGGCGAGGCGTAGCGGCACTGCGCGCCTTCAGCCGCGCGGCGCCGCGATGAGCGCCCGCCCGAGCGCGTCGACGTCGCCCGCGCCGAGGACGAGGCAGAGGTCGCCGTCGCCGAGCAGGCCGCGCAGCGCGCGCTCGGCGTCGGCGAACGTCGGCAGCCACAGCACGGTGCGCCCGCCGGCGGCGTCGGCGGCGGCCTCGGCCACGCGCAGCCCGGAGACGCCGGGGAAGTCCTCCGCGCGCTCGCGCGCGGGATAGACGTCGAGGACGGCGACGACGTCGGCGCCGGCGAGAGCGGCGCCGAACTCGCGCGCGAGGCGCTCGGTGCGCGAGAACAGGTGGGGTTGGAAGACGGCGACGACCCGTCGTGGCTCCAGCGTCCGCGCCGCTGCGATCGTCGCTGCGACCTCGGTCGGGTGGTGGGCGTAGTCGTCGACGACGCGCGCGCCCGACGCCGTGATGCCGAGCGTCTCGAAGCGCCGGCCGGCGCCCGCGAAGTCCGCGAGCGCGCGCGCGGCGGCCTCGGCGTCGAGTCCCGCGAGGACGCAGGCCTCGAGCGCGGCCGCGGCGTTGCGGGCGTTGTGGGCGCCGGGGACCCGCAGGCGGACCTCGCGCCCGCGCCAGGCGAAGCGCGCGCCGCCCGGCTCCAGCACGGGCTCGGGCGCGTCGAAGGCGGCGAACGGCGCCCCGTCGCGCAGCGCGACGACGTCGGGGCGGTCCCAGAGCACCGCCCGCGGCGCACGGGCCAGGAAGGCGCGGAAGACGTCGCGCAGCTCGGCGAGCGAGCCGAAGGTGGCGTGGTGGTCGAGCTCGACGTTGGTGAGCACGGCGATCTCGACGTCGAGCGCCAGCAGGGAGCGGTCGGACTCGTCGGCCTCGACGACGAGCCAGTCGCCCTCGCCCCAGTCGGCGTTCAGCCCGGTCGTGCTCAGCGCGCCGCCGATGAGGTAGCCCGGGCGCTCGCCCAGGCGCAGCAGCGCGTGAGCGATCATCGAGGCCGTCGTGGTCTTGCCGTGCGCGCCGGCGACCGCGATCGTGCGGCGCAGCGCGCTCAGCTCGGCGAGCAGCTGCGCCCGCGGGCGGTCGGGCAGGCCGCGTGCGCGCGCGGCGGCGCGCTCGGGGTTGTCGCGCGCGACCGCGCTCGAGAACACGACCTCGACGTCGTCGCCGGCGGGCACGTTCGCCGCCGCGTGGCCGACGTGGACCTCGACACCGAGCGTCCGCAGCGGGGCCAGCGCCGGGCCGTCGACGCGATCGGAGCCCGAGACCTCCGCGCCGAGCTGCCTCGATACGCGCGCGTAGCCGCTCATGCCGGCGCCGCCGAGGCCGACGAGGTGAAGCCGCCGCCCCGCCCACGGTCGATCGCGCGCCATGCGAGGCGAAACGCTACTGGGCCGCGCGCTCGCGCTCCGGGCGCCGAGCGGCGGCGAGGATCTCGGCCGCGACGTCGGTCGCTGCGTGCGGCCGGGCGAGCGCGGCCGACGCGCGGCCCATCGCCTCGAGCCGCTCGGGATCGCCGACGAGCGCGTCGACGCGCTCGCGCAGGCGCGCGGGGGTCAGGTCGCGGTCGGGGATCACGATGGCGGCCCCATGCTCGGCCATCCAGCGCGCGTTCGCGGCCTGGTGATCGCCGGCGGCATGCGGGTACGGGACGAGGATCGCGGGCCGGCCGTGGGCCGCGATCTCGAAGATCGAGCCGCCCGCGCGCGCGACGCAGAGGTCGCTGGCCAGGAGCGCCTCGCCGAAGCGCTCGAGGTAGGCGCGCAGGTCGTAGCGCCCGCCGGCCGCGACGCGCGGGCGCAGCGCGTCGAGATCGCGCGCGCCCGCCGCGTGCAGGACGCGATAGGTCCCGTCGGCGAACGCCTCGATCGCTGCCTCGTTGATCGAGCGCGCGCCGAGCGAGCCGCCGAAGACGAGGACGCAGACGTCGTCCTCGGCGAGCGCGAAGCGCGCGCGCGCGGCGGCGCGATCGGTCGCCGGCGGCGGTCCGGGGCGCCCGGTCACGCGGTAGCGCGCGCCGTCGCGCCCCGCGATCGGGAACGCGAGGCAGACGCGGCGGGCGAAGGGCGCGAGCAGGCGGTTGGTGAGCCCGAGGTGGCTGTCGGCCTCGGTCAGCACGAGCGGCACGCGGTGGCCGAGGGCCGCCGCGCCGACGGGCCCGGCGACGTAGCCGCCGCCGCCGACGACGGCGTCCGGAGAGCGCCGCCCCACGATCCTCCCCGCGGTTGCGATCGCCGCGGCCGCCTTCCCGAGCGCGCGCGCTGCGCGCAGCGGGTTCGTGCGGCTCAGGCCCTCGACGGCGATCGTCTCGAGCTCGTAGCCGGCGGCGGGCACGAGCTCGCGCTCGGCGCGCTCGCCGCCGACGAACGCGACGCGCGCGCCCTCAGCCCGCAGCGCGTCGGCGACCGCCAGCGCCGGCACCACGTGTCCCGCGGTCCCGCCCGCGGCGATGAGGACGCTCGGCGCCATCGCGGCGGGATCCTGGCACGGCCCGCAGCCGGGCGCTGCCGCCGGCGGCGACGTTCAGGAGCAGGCCCACCCCTGCGAGCAGCACCGTGAGGTTCGTCGCGCCGTAGGAGATGAACGGGAGCGGCACGCCGGTCAGCGGGGCGAGTCCGAGCACGGCGAAGGCGTTCAGGCACGCCTGGCTGAGGATCAGCGAGGTCACGCCGGCGGCGAGCAGCTTCGCGTACGCGCCGACGGCCGCCTTGGCCACGCGCAGGCCCGCGTAGGCGAGCAGTCCGTAGAGCGCGAGCGCGCCGAAGATGCCCGCGACGCCGAGCTCCTCGCCGATGATCGCGAGGATGAAGTCGGTGTGCGCCTCGGGCAGGTAGAAGATCTTCTGCACCGACTGCCCGAGGCCGCGGCCGAGGAGGCCACCCGACCCGAGCGCGATCTGCCCCTGGACGGCCTGGAAGCCGGCGCCGCCGGCGTGCGCCCACGGATCGACGAACGTCGTCAGGCGCGCGCGACGGTACGGCTCGCTGACCGCGTAGAGCAGGGCGACGAGGCCGACGACCGCAGCGCCGATCGCGAGGTAGCGCAGCGGGAGGCCGGCGGCCACGAGCATCGCCGTGATCGTGAACGCGATCACGAGCGCGGTCCCGAGGTCGGGCTGGGAGGCGACGAGCAGCAGCGCCACCCCGGTGACGAGCAGGAGCGGTCCGGCCGCGCGCGGGGAGCGGATTCGCCCGGACTCGAGCGCGAGGACCTTGGCCGCGTAGAGCACGAGCGCGAGCTTCGCGAGCTCGGAGGGCTGGAAGACCAGCGGGCCCGCGCCCAGCCAGCGCCTGGCGCCGTTGACCTCGATCCCGAGCCCCGGGAGCTTGACGGCCAGAAGGCACGCGAACGAGCCCGCGAGCAGCGGTCCCGTGAGCCGGATGACGAGGTCGAGGCCGCGCCGGGCCACCACGTGCATGGCCACGAGCCCGAGCGCCCCGTAGACGAGGTAGCGCACGAGGTACGTCGTCCCGTCGCCCTGGCCCTGCAGGAGCGTGCGCGCGCTCGAGGCGCTGTAGACCATCACCGCGCCGAAGGCCAGCAGGCAGAGCGTCGCAGTGAGGAGCAGGTTGTACTCGAGGGGGAGGCGCTTGGCGGCGGAAGCGCGCATCAGGACCTGACTTCGCCCTCAGCGCACCAACTCCTTGAAGGCGCGCCCGCGCGCCTCGAAGTCGGCGAACTGGTCGAAGGACGTGCACGCCGGCGAGAGGAGCACGATCTCGCCCGCCCGCGCGGCCTCGCGGGCCGCGGCCACCGCGCGCTCGAGCGTCCCACAGCGCTCACCGCCGACGACGGCGCCGATCCGCTCGGCCTCCTCGCCGATTAGGTAGACGCCGGAGCAGCGCTGGCGCACCGGCTCGCGCAGGGGCTCGAAGTCCTCGCCCTTGCCCCGGCCGCCGAGGATGAGGCGGACCGGCGCATCGTAGGCCTCGAGGGCGACGAGCGTGGAGGCGACGTTCGTCGCCTTGGAGTCGTTGACGTAGAGCACGCCGTCGTGCGTGACGACCTCCTCGAGGCGGTGCTCGACGCCCGCGAACGTGCGCAGGCCGGCGCGCACGGCATCGGGCTCGATCCCGCGGGCGAGGCAGACGGCCGCCGCGGCCATCGCGTTGGCGCGGTTGTGCGCACCGCGCAGGCGGATCTCCTCGACGGCGAGCAGCGGCGTCTCGTCCCACCACAGCCAGCCCGCGCGCTCGGCGAGCTCGGCCCCGGGGCCGGCGCCGAAGGGCACGCGCCGCGCGCAGCCGCCGAGGTCCTCGACGTCGAGCCCGAGCGGCGCGACCGCGACGTCGTCGTTGCCCTGGCGGGCGAAGATGAGCAGCTTGGCGGCGACGTAGGCGTCGAAGGTGCCGTGGCGGTCGAGGTGGTCGGGCGCGAGGTTGAGCAGGACGGCGGCGTCGGGCGCGAAGGCGATCGTGTCCTCGAGCTGGAAGGAGGAGACCTCGCAGACGACCGTCGCCTCGGGCGGCGTCGGCCCCACGAGCGAGCTCAGCGCGGTGCCGACGTTGCCGGCAACGGCCACGGGGCGCCCCGCCTCGCGGTGGATGTGCCCGATGAGCTCCGTCGTCGTCGTCTTGCCGTTGGTGCCGGTGACGGCGACGAACTCGTTGGGGATCAGCCGCCACGCGAGCTCGATCTCCCCCAGGACCGGGAGCCCGCGCGCGCGCGCCGCCGCGATCACCGTCGCCTCGGCGGGCACGCCCGGC
>DATNGY010000350.1:0-6023 GCA_035605735.1 Solirubrobacteraceae bacterium | reverse complement strand
ATGGCCGATCACCAGGAGGACCCCGCCGTCCCGAGCGACGACCCCCGGGAGATGGGCACGGGCGCGGGCTACCCGGAGGAGCACCCCGGCGAGGTCGCGCAGGACAGCGAGGGCCGCAACCCCGAGCGCGACGCCGACGATCCCGACGCGCCGGCCGTCTCATCGCCCGAGAAGGGCGATCCGGAGCAGGCGACCGGGAACCCGGACGCCGCGGGCTGAGCGCGCGGCCGCGGGTTCGCCTGGCAGGATCCCGGCCAGATGCGGATCTCGGCCAAGGCGGACTACGCCGTGCGCGCGGCGATCGAGCTCGCGACGGCCGGCGAGGGGCCGACCAAGGGCGACGCGATCGCGCGGGCCCAGACGATCCCCGTCAAGTTCCTCGAGAACATCCTCGCCGACCTGCGCCACGCCGGGCTCGTGCGCAGCCAGCGCGGCGTCGACGGCGGCTACTGGCTCGCGCGCCCGGCCGGCGAGATCACGATCGCCGACGTCATCCGCGCCGTCGAGGGCCCGCTGGCGTCGGTGCGGGGCCGCCGGCCCGAGGAGATCCGCTACGACGGCAGCGCGGGCCCGCTCGTCGACGTCTGGATCGCCGTCCGTGTCAGCCTGCGCGACGTCGTCGAGCACGTCACGCTCGCCGACGTCGCCGCCGGGAGGCTGCCGGACCGCGTCGGCGAGCTCACGCGCGAGCCGGGGGCATGGGAGGCCCGCTGACCGCCGCCCACGCCCGCGGGAGAGCGACCTACCCGTTCGGGCGGGGAGCGATCGCGACGGGCGGTCGATTGATGTCGCATGGCCGCGCTCGCTCGCAGGCTCATTCCCCTCGCCGCGACGGCGATCGCGCTCGGCGCCCCGGCCGGCGCGGCCGCTGCGTCCGGCCCGGTCGCGCTCTGGCATCTGGACGACCGCGGTCAGGTCGCGGTCGACGCGACGGGGCACGGTCTCGACGGGACCCTCGGCGACTCGGCCGGCCCCGACTCCGCAGACCCCGCGCCGGTCGACGGCCACGACGGGCGCGGCGCCATGGACTTCGACGGCGGCGACAGCATCGCCGTCCCGGACGTCGCCGCGCTCGAGCCCCAGCAGCTCGCGGTCGAGGCGTGGGTGCGCCGCCTGGGCTCGCCCGGGAGCTGGCGCTACGTCCTGGCCAAGGGGGCGATCGACTGCGATCGCAGCTCCTACGGGCTCTACACCGGCGCCGGGCGCGGCATCGCCTTCTACGTCTCCGACGCCGCGCGTTACTGGCTCTCGCCCACGGCCGCCCCGCAGTCCGTCTGGGACGGCTCCTGGCACCACGTCGCCGGCAGCTACGACGGGCGCGCGCTGCGCCTCTTCGTCGACGGGCGCGAGGTCGGCGCTTCGACGCCCGGGCCCGCGGCGATCGCCTACGGCAGCGCGAGCAAGAACCTCTGGATCGGCACGTACCGCGGATCCTGCGACCTGCCCTTCAGCGGCGATCTCGACGACGTCGCGGTCTGGGACCGCCCGCTCAACCCGCTCGAGGTGGCGGCCACGGCAGGTCCGACGGCGGGCGCCCCCGGCTCCGGCGGGCCCCCCGCGACGAGCGGCGGAGCGCCGGGCGCCTACGGCTCCCCGAGGTCGCGCGCGCGGCGCGCCTGCTACGCGGTGCGTGTCAGCCGCCGCACGCTCGCGCTGCGCAAGCGCACCAAGGTCACGGTGATCGTGCGCGACCGCGGCCGCCCCGTCTATCGCGCCGCGGTCCTCGCACGCGGCGCCGGCGTGCGCGCGCTGCGACGCACGACGAAGCACGGCCGTGCGCGGCTCGTCTTGCGCGCGCGCAAGCGCGCGCGGGTGAAGGTCCGCGTCCGCGGCCAGTCGGCGCGCTGCCCGGCGCCGTCGTTGCGCTCGCGGTAATAGGTGCTCTACGCCGCGATGGGCACGCCCTCGTGCCCGACCCAGACGATGTCGCCCGGCGCGAGCTCGAGCGCCGCGGCCTCCTCGCGCGTGAGCTGGACGGGCAGCGACGAGCCGTCGTCGAGCGCGAGCTCGGCGCGGACCTCGAAACCGAGGTGCACGACGCGCCGGACCATCGCCTCGAGCGCGCCCGAGCGCGGCTCGGAGCTCACACGCAGGTCGTGCGGGCGCACGAGGTCGCCCTCGAGCGACGCGGTCGGCCCCAGGAACGACATGACGAAGCCGTTGGCCGGGCGCTCGTAGAGCTCGCGGGGCGCCCCCGTCTGCTCGACGCGGCCCTCGTTGACGACGACGATCCGGTCGGCGACGTCCATCGCCTCCTCCTGGTCGTGCGTCACCAGCACGGTCGTGACGTGGACCTCGTCGTGCAGGCGGCGCAGCCAGGCGCGCAGCTCGGCGCGGACCTTCGCGTCGAGCGCGCCGAACGGCTCATCCAGGAGCAGGACGCGCGGCTCGATCGCGAGCGCGCGGGCCAGCGCCATCCGCTGGCGCTGACCGCCGCTGAGCTGGCCGGGATAGCGGCCCTGGAACCCGTCGAGACCGACCACGGCGAGCAACTCGTCGACCTTCGCGGCCACCTCGGGCTTCGGGCGGCGGCGGACGCGAAGGCCGAACGCGACGTTCTCACGGACGGTCAGGTGCTTGAAGGCCGCGTAGTGCTGGAAGACGAAGCCGATGCCGCGCCGCTGCGGCGGCACGCGCGTGACGTCCTCGCCGTCGAGCACGACCCGGCCGCCGTCGGGCTGCTCGAGCCCCGCGATGACCCGCAGGAGCGTCGACTTGCCCGAGCCGCTGGGGCCCAGCAGTGCCGTCAGCGACCCGGACGCGATGTCCACGCTCACGTCGTCGAGCGCGGTGAAGTCGCCCCAGCGCTTCGTCAGGTTCTCGGCGGAGATCATCCTCGGTCCTTGCGTGGCTTGAGCACGGTCATGGCCAGCAGCGTGGCCAGCGAGATGAGCGCGAGCAGCGCGGAGGCGGCGTACGCGCCCGCGAGGTCGAAGTTCTGGAAGCGCTTCTCGACCAGCAGCGTCAGCGTGTCGGTCTGGCCGGCGATCCGCCCGGAGACGACGCTGACCGCGCCGAACTCGCCGACCGCCCGCGCCGTGGTCAACACGACGCCGAAGGCGACGCCCCAGCGGATGGCGGGCAGCGTGATGCGCCAGAACGTCTGCCAGCGCGAGGCGCCGAGCGTCGCTGCGGCCTGCTCCTGCTCGTCGCCGACCTCGCGCAGCACGGGCACGACCTCGCGCACGACGAACGGCAGCGACACGAAGATCGTCGCGAGCACCATCCCCGGCACGCTGAAGATGACCTGGAACGGCAGGTGGACCCAGCCGCCGCGGCCGTAGACGAGCAGCAGTGCGAGCCCGATCACGACGGGCGAGAGCGCGAACGGCAGGTTGATGACGGCGTCGATCGCGCCCTTGCCGCGGAAGCGTCCGCGGACGAGCGCGAGCGCGGTGACGATCCCGAAGATCGTGTTGAGCGGCACGGCGATGAGCGCGATCTCGATCGTCAGCCAGAAGGCGTGGACGGCGGCGGGCGTCGTCACCGAGCTCCAGACGGGCGCGAGCCCGTGCTCGAACGTGCGGTAGAAGACGAGCCCGACCGGCACGACGAGCAAGACCGCGAGGTAGCCGAGCGCGAGTATGCGCAGGCCGAGGCGCACGCGGCGGTCATCCCTCATGGCGCGCCCCCCAGCGTCCGAGGGCGCCGATCGCGAGCAGCACGGCGAGCGAGAGCCCGAGGAGCACGACCGAGACCGCCGCGGCGCCGATCGGGTTGTCGCTCTCGATCTGGCCGAAGATGTAGACGGACGCGAGCTGCGTCTTGAACGGGATGTTGCCGGCGATGAGGACGACCGAGCCGAACTCGCCGACGGCGCGGGCGAAGCTCATCGCGGCGCCGGAGAGGATCGCGGGGACGAGGTTCGGGAGCACGATGCGCCGGAAGATCGTCAGGTCGCCGGCGCCGAGCGACGCGGCCGCCTCCTCCATCTCCCGGTCGAGCTCGATGACCACGGGCTGGACGGAGCGCACGACGAACGGCAACGTCACGAAGAGCAGCGCGAGCATGACCGCGGTCTTAGTGGCGATGACGTTGACGCCGAGCGGCGAGGTCGGGCCCCACAGCGCGAGCAGCACGATGCCGACGACGATCGTCGGCAGCGCGAACGGCAGGTCGATCAGCGCGTTGATGAAGCCCTTGCCGCGGAAGCGGTCGCGGACGAGCACCCACGCGACGAGCGTGCCCGTCACCGCGTTGATCGCCGCCACGGCGAGCGAGCACCCGAGCGTCAGCTTGAGAGCGGCGACGGCCTGGCGGCTCGTGACCGCCGACCAGAACGCGTCGAGCCCGCCGTCGGTCGAGCGCGCGAGCAGCGCCGCGAGCGGGACGAGGACGATCACGCTGAGCCAGAGCGTCGCGAGCCCCAACCCGAGCGCGCCCGGGCCGCCGACCACCGCGCCGCGATCACGGCGGCGGCGGACGGCGACGCCGGTCAGGGCGTCACTTGGCAGTGGACACCCCCGCGTCCTCCTCGATCTTCGCCACGGAGCCCGTGTCGGGGTCGAAGAACTCGTCGTCGACCTTCGACCAGCCGCCGAGGTCGCGGATCGTGAACAGCCCCTTCGGCGTCGGGAACCTCGAGGTCGTCTCCCTGGCCACCGTCGGGTTCACGGGGCGGTAGCCCCACGCGGCGAAGGTGCGCTGCGCCGGCGGCGAGACCGCGTAGCGCGCGAACGCCTCGGCCTGCGCGCGATGGGCCGACTTCGCGACGACCGCGATCGGGTTCTCGATCAGGATCGTCTGAGCGGGGACGACGTAATCGACCTGCTGGCCCTTCCTGCGGGCCGTGAGCGCCTCGTTCTCGTAGGAGATCAGCACGTCGCCGGTCCCCGACGTGAAGTTCTGCAGCGCCTCGCGGCCGGACTTGTCCTGTACGACGACGTGCTTGGTGAGCAGCTCGCGCAGGTAGTCGAAGCCGGCCTGCGGGTTCTCGCCGCCGCCGCTCTTCGCGCCGTACGCGGCGAGGATGTTCCACTTCGCCGCGCCGGAGGTGAACGGGTTCGGCGTCAGCACCTTGACGCCCGGCCTGAGCAGGTCGTCCCAGCCGCGGATGTGCTTCGGGTTGCCCTTGCGGACGATGAGCGAGACGACGGAGCGCGAGACGAGGCCCTTCGTCGGGGTCTGGGCCCAGTCGTTGGCGACTAGGCCGTCCTTGACGAGGCGGGTCACGTCGGGCTCGAGCGAGAACGTCACGACGTCGGCCTTCAGGCCCGACTCGACGGCGCGGCTCTGGTCGCCGGACGCGCCGAAGGACTCCGAGAACGACGTGTCGCGACCGGCCTGGGTCTTGCGGAACTGCGGGATGACCTCGTCGTAGACGACCTGCGGGGTCGAGTAGGCGACGAGCGCGAGCTTGGTCTTTCCGCCTCCGGAGGAGCTGCCGCCGGAGCCGCCGGACGTGTCGTCGGAGCCGCCGCAACCGGCGGCGGCGGCGAGCGCGGCGACCACGGGCACGACGACGAGCAGGCTACGAAGCTTCACAGGGCCTCCATCTGGACGCAGAAAAGTACCGAACCCCGATCGGGGTTCAGGCATACTAGCCCTTCTCAACCTTGTCGGTAGGCTAGCGGGTGCTGCAGGCGCGCGGGTCGGCCTGGCTTCAGGGCATGCCGCAGGCGGGCCGGCTCAGGAACACGCCGCATGCGGGCGCCGGACCGGCTCAGGGCACGCCACGCCCGCCGGCTCAGGGCACGCCGCAGGCGGGCGCCGGCCGGCGATGGAGCGCCGCGCGGCGACCGGAGGACCCCACCGCGACGATCGAGATCGCGTCGCAGCGCGAGATCCGCATCGTCGCAAACGTCATGCGGAGGCGACCGTGCTCCCCGGCCCGCACCGTGCGCCGCGCGTTCGGGCCGGCGCGCCGTACCTCGACGCGGACGCGCTCGCCCGCGTGGAAGCCGGTGGCGACGACGGCGACCGGTCGGACGGCGACCAGCGCGACGTGCGGCCGCGTCCCGGCCACCGAAGCCGCGTCGGCGAACACGCTGCACGTCGCGACCGCAAGCGCGCTGGACGCCACG
>DATNGY010000349.1:0-5399 GCA_035605735.1 Solirubrobacteraceae bacterium | reverse complement strand
TGCTCGTCGGTCCCTACCCTCCGTCGCCATGAGCGCGCCCGCCACCTCGCCGCGGCCGCACCGCGGCCAGGAGCTCGACCTGCGCGTCGAGTCGCTCGCGTTCGGCGGCGCCGGGGTCGCGCGGGCCGAGCGCTACGTCGTGTTCGTCCGCGACGCAGTTCCCGGGGACCGCGTCCGCGCGCGGGTGACGGAGGCCAAGCGCGCCTACGCCGAGGCCCGAATGGTCGAGCTGATCGAGCCCGGCCCCGACCGGATCGCGCCCGCCGCCGACCACCCGGGCGCCCCATGGCAGGTCCTTGCATACGAGCGCCAGCTCGCGGTCAAGGAGGAGCAGGTCGCCGATGCCCTGCGCCGGATCGGGCGCCTCGAGGGCTTCGCGCTCGAGCCGATCGTCGGTGCCGTCGAGCGCTGGCGCTACCGCAACAAGCTCGAGTTCTCGTTTGGCGCCGGCGACGACGGCGCGCTCGTCTGCGGCTTCCACGCGCCGGGCTCCTGGGAGCGCATCGAGCCGCTGGAGGACTGCCTGCTGCAGTCCGAGCGCGGCAACGCGGCGCGCCGCGGGGTGCTCGCGTGGGCGCGGGCCCGCGGCCTCAGCGCGTACGACCGCCGCGCCCAGGAGGGCCTGCTGCGCAACCTCGTCGTGCGGGAGGGCCGCCGCACGGGCGAGCTCCAGGTGCGCCTCGTGACCTCCGACGCCGCCCTCGACACGACCGGCTTGGCCGAGGCGTCCGGGGCCGACAGCGTCCTCTGGACGCGCGCGGCCGGCGTGGCCGAGACGACCGCCGGCGGGCGCACCGAGGTCGTCCACGGCTCCGACGCGATCGACGAGGAGATCGCCGGGCTGACCGTGCGGCTGAGCGCCGAGGCGTTCTTCCAGACGAACACCGAGATGGCCGAGCGGCTGTACGCGCTCGCCGCCGACGCCGCGGGACTGAACGGCTGGGAGCGCGTCTTCGACCTCTTCTGCGGGATCGGGACGATCGCCCTCTCGCTCGCGCCGCGCGCGGGCGAGGTCTGGGGTCTCGAGCTCGTGGAGGAGGCGGTGGCCGATGCCATCGCCAACGCCCGGCGCAACGAGATCGCGGGCGTACGCTTCTTCGCGGGCGATGTGCGCCTCGCGTTGCGCGAGCTCGTACAGCGCGCGGGCCGCCCCGACGTGCTCGTCGTCGATCCGCCGCGCGCCGGGCTCTCGGGCAAGATCGTGCGGCGGATCCTCGAGGCTGCCCCGAAGCGCATCGTCTACGTGTCGTGCAACCCGACGACGCTTGCGCCCAACGCGGCGCAGCTCGTCGAGGGCGGCTACGCGCTGCGGCGCGTGGGCCCGGTCGACATGTTCCCGCAGACCCCGCACATCGAGTGCGTCGCGCTGCTGGAGCGCGTCCCCTAACCTGGCCGGTCCATGGCCGATCTCGAACCTCGGCGCTCCTCCGGGCTCTCCCGGCGCCAGCGCGAGCAGCGCGCGTATTACCTCGTCCTCGCCACGGGCGGGCTCGCCGTGCTCGCCGTCGTCCTCGTCGTCCTCGCGATCGTCGGGATCGGTGGCCTCGGTCCGGCGGTCATCGCCGCGCTCCTCGCGGTCCTCTGCTTCCTGGCCCTGCGCCGCGTCGTGCGCCCGTAGTGCGCCGCGTCACCCGCTGCTCGGCGGGGTACCTCATCCGGGCGTGCCCAGCGAGCCGGGTCACGCCCGCCCCCCGCGCATCCGAGATGTGGCGGCCCGCGCCGGGGTCGGCGTCGGGACGGTCTCGCGCGTCCTGAACGACAGCCCGGGCGTGTCCGAGGACACGCGGGCGCGCGTGCAGGCGGTCATGGACGAGCTCGGCTATCGCCCGAGCCCGACCGCGCGCAACCTCTCGCTCGGGCGCACGCAGACGCTCGGCGTCGTCGCGCCGTTCTTCACGTCGCCGTCGGTCGTCGAGCGGCTGCGCGGAATCGACGACGTCATCGGCCGCAGCGGCTACGACCTGACGCTCTTCAACGTCGAGACCCCCGACCAGCGCCACGACGCGATCGCGCGCTTCGCGCGGCGACATCGGCTCGACGGCGTCGCGATCATCTCGCTCCCGCTGCGCGAGGCGGAGGTCCGCGCGCTGAACCGCGACGGCCTGCCGGCGGTGCTCATCGACGTGCACCACCGGTCGCTGCCGCACGTCGCGATCGACGACGTGCGCGGCGGGCGGCTGGCGGGCGAGCACCTGCTCGCCGCCGGCCACGAGCGCGTCGCGTTCATCGGGGACCTCGCGGACAATCCGTTCGGCTTCAGCTCCTCCGAGCGCCGGCTCCGAGGGCTCCGTGAGGCGCTCGGCGCCGCTGGCCTGATCGTCGCCGACGAGCACGTCAAGCGCGCTCCGTACGGTCGCGAGGCCGCCGGCCGGCTCACGCGCGAGCTCCTCCAGCTGCGGCGCCCGCCGACGGCGATCTTTGCCGCCTCCGACGTTCAGGCCTTCGGCGTGATGGACGCAGCGGCGCGCGCGGGCCTCACGATCCCCGGCGATCTCTCGGTCGTGGGCTTCGACGACATCGAGCTCGCGGCGGCGATCGGGCTGACGACGGTCCGCCAGCCGCTGCGCGAGTCGGGCCGGCGCGGGGCGGCGCTGCTGCTGCGCGCGCTCGAGGGCGTCGGCAGGGGCCACGGCGGCGAGCTCCCGGAGCTCGAGCTCGTCGAGCGCCGGACCGTCGGTAGGATCGAGCGCGCGCAGGCAGTGGGGGCGTAGAGCGTCAAATCGCGCCCGGCCCTTGACACGGGCCGTCGTTTCCCGCACTGTCCGGAACCGGTTCCAATGCTCCTAGAGGAGGCACCGGCCAAGTCCGGGGCCGGGGCTGCACCGCGCGGGGCGACCGAGGTCGTTCCGCGGGTTCGCTCGGGTCTCGGCCACGTCGAGGATCAGCTGCTTCGGCGCTACGTCGAGCGGCGCGACCTCGCCGCGCGCGAGGAGCTCGTCGCGCGGCTGCGGCCGATCGTCCGGCGGTTGGCGCGCCGCTATCGCCACAGCGGGCACGCCGACGACCTCGAGCAGGCGGCCGCCCTCGGCCTGGCGAAGGCCCTCGACCGCTTCGATCCCGCATTCGGCACCGACCTCATCCGCTACGCGGTGCCGACGATGGTCGGCGAGATGCGCCGCTGGCTGCGCGACCACTCGTGGGCGGTCCGGCCGCCGCGCGAGGCGGCCGAGACGTGGCTCGAGGTCGTCGCCGCCGACGAGCGGCTCAGCGCGCGCCTCGGCCACTCCCCGAGCGCCGACGAAATCGCCTGCCACCTGAACCTCAGCCTCGAGAAGGTCGTCGCGGCGCTCGAGGCGCGCCGCGGACGCTGGGCCGTGTCGCTCGACGCGCCCGTCCACGCCGACGCCGAGGAACGCACGCTCGCCGATCAGCTCGGCTTCGAGGACGAGGCCCTCGACCGCGCCTTCGAGCGCGCCTGGCTCGGGCGCCTCGGCATGCTGCTCGAGCCGCTCGAGCGCGAGGTCCTCGCGCTCTCCTTCGGCCAGGACCTCTCCCAGCGCGAGATCGCCCGCCGCCTCGGGCTGTCCCAGATGAAGGTCTGCCGCGTGCTGCGCCGGGCCGTCGAGCGCCTGCGCGCCGCCGACGCGGCGGCCGAGCTCGAGCTGCTCTAGCGGACAGACGCCCCGACGGGGCTCGCCTTGTTGCGCATGACCCCCGGGGCGCCGACGTGGACCCCGCGGCTGCGCGTCGCCGCGGCGCGGCTCGAGTGGCCGGACCTGTGGCGGTCGGTCACGACCGGCCTGCACGACGCGCAGCCGGCGCAGGGGCGCCGGTCGCCGGACCCGCGCCTCAGCTCGGCCGCTGCCGCGCGAGCCAGTCGCCGAGCTGCTTGCCGACCTCGCTCACGGACGAGCCGGCCTGCGCGAAGGCGTCCGTGACGCGCGCGGCGTAGTGGGCCTGCGCCGCGTCGGTCTCGTCGCGCAGCGGTGGCTCCTCGCCACGACGGACGTAGTCGCCGCCGAGGATGCGGTCGTAGTCGCCCGAGCGCACCCAGTCGAGCAGCGCGCGCACGCGCCGGACGGGCATCGGGTGCGTGAGCTGGAGGTCCTGGGCGAGCCGCGTGAGGCGCTCCGTCCCGCCGCCGCCGGTCTCGTAGTCGGCGGCCTGTGCGATGAAGGCGTCGAGGCTGAGGTCGGCCGCGGCCTCGCCCGCCGAGACGACCATGAGCGCACGGCACATCGCGAGCGGATCGCGGGTCACGAGCGCTGCCGCGCGGTCGCAGCTGAGCTCCGCGGCGCGGAACCACTCGAGCAGCGCGAGCTGGATGGCGAGCAGCGGCAGGCCGGCGAGGATCGGCAAGCGCGCCGACGCGCCGAGGCGCAGGAGGATGAGCAGCGCGGTCTGGTAGAGGACGTGGCCCGAGTGCACGTGGGCCGCCTCGTGGGCAAGGACCGCGCGCCGGCCGTCGTCGTCGAGCAGGCGGATGAGCTCCGAGTGCATGACGACGATCGGCTTGTCGGTCCCGATGGTCGCCGCGTTGGCGATCGGGAAGGCCGTGAGGTAGAGCTCCGGCGCGGGCGCGATATCCAGCGCGTTGCAGGCCTGGCGGTGCAGGACCCACACGTGCGGCAGCTGCTGCTCGCCGAGCCGCACCGACGATCCGAGCGACACCGCGCGCAGCGCGCGCTCGTAGCCGAGCGCGATCAGCCGGCGGACCACGTCGTCGAGGTAGGGGACGCGGGCGAGCGCCGCCGTGGCCGCGCGGTCGCCGGGGTGCTGGTAGGCGCGCGGCGAGATCCGGTCGAGCTTGAACGCGAGCTCGGGGACGGTCATGGACCGCAGGCTAGATCATCGATTCCGAATTCCTGCGCGCGCGGACGGCGCGCCTCGCCGCGCCGGACGCCGACCGATCGCTTGCCAACCGCACCACCATTGCCCGCGCGGTCGGTCGGCGCCTGACACGAAGATCCACGCCGTCGCGCGCACAGATGATTCGGAATCGACCATCTAGACTGCCCGCCCCGTGCGCGCCGCAACGATCCGCGACGGCGAGCTCCACGTCGAGGAGCACCCCGACCCGGCGCCCGGCGCGGGCGAGCTGCTCGTCCGCGTCCACGCTGCGGGCGTCAACGGCGCCGATCTGCACCAGCTGGCGGGCCGCTACCCGGCGCCCCCGGGTGCGCCGCCCGACATCCCGGGCCTCGAGTTCGCCGGCGAGGTCATCGGCGTCGGACCGGGCGCTCGTCGCTTCGGGCCCGGCGACCGCGTCATGGCGATCGTCGGCGGTGGCGGCCAGGCGGAGCTCTGCGTCGTCCACGAGCGCCAGGCGATGCCGGTCCCCGAGCGCCTCGGCCGGCTCGAGGCGGGCGGCGTCCCGGAGGTCTTCACGACCGCCCACGACGCGCTCTTCACCCAGGCCGATCTGCGCGTCGGCGAGCGCCTGCTAGTCACCGGCGCGG
>DATNGY010000348.1:0-4833 GCA_035605735.1 Solirubrobacteraceae bacterium | reverse complement strand
GATCTCACGCAGCGCCACGTGCGCGCCGAGCCCGGTGACGAAGCGCGGCGGGCGGCCCTGGACGGTGATCCGGCCGCCGCCGCCGACGACGGGATCGGGCTCCGGGCCGAGGCCGAATCCGGTGCCGTCGCGCATCCACCGCCGCTGGATGACCTCGAACTGGCGCTCGATGTCGGCCTGGTAGCAGACGAAGACGAGCCCGCGCTCGACGTCGCCGGGCGCCTCGCCGTCGCCCAGCGGCGGCCCATAGGGCATGCCGCGGCGCAGGATCCGGTGGCGGACGGTGAGCTGCCCCGCGTGGCCGAAGGCGTCGCGGGGGTTGGCCCGGCGGACGTGGGCGCCGAGCGGGCAGCGCAGGCCGTCGCGGTCGCGCGCGAAGACGAAGTCGTTGACGCGCTCGCGGTCGAACCCGAGGTCCGGGTCGGCGGCATCGGGGCGCAGGACGAGCGGCGAGCCGTCCGCCCAGCGGCCGACGATCCGCGCCGCGAGCCACTCGGGGGCGACGCCGAGCGCGGAGGCCTCGCCGGCGACCGCGGCGCGGTAGCCCGCGACGTCCTGGCGCAGCTTGCGCCAGACCGCGAACGTCGCGTTGCGCCCGAACGGCTCGACCGGAGCCGGGGGCAGGCCGCCGTCCTCGTCCTCGTAGCCGAGCACGAACTCGCCCGACTTGAGCGCGCGCCAGCCCCAGCGGGGGTCCGTGCGGCTGCGCACGCGATCGTCGCACTCGCGCATCCACGGGCGCCAGCGGATCAACGTCCCCTGCCCGCGGATCTGGCGCCGCGCGGCGCCCTCGATCGCGGGCTGCCCGAAGCCGTCGGTGAACCCGAAGTGCTCGCGCTGATCGCCGTCGAGGACCGCGGCCTGCTCCTCGTGCACGGCCTCGAGGCCGTGCTCCGCCACGGCGAGCCACGCCCGCCAGCGCGCGGCCTCGGCCTCGAGCGCGGACTCGCCGCGGGCGTGGATCGTGAGCAGCAGCTCGAGCTCGCTGAGCTCGGGCTGCCACGCGTCGTGGTCGTCGTCGAGCTCCACGCGGCGCGCCGCCATCCCCTCGCGGAACGCGCGCGGGAACGTCCGCAGGACCGCGGGCGGCAGCCCGAGCCGCTCGAGCGCGCGGAACGAGAGCGCGACGTTGAGCACCGCGTCGGGTCCGTCCCACTCGGCCTCGGCCTGGACGGGGTCGGCGAGCGCGGCGAGCGCGCGGCGAGCGGCGCCGGCGTCGCGGACGCGCGCGAAGAGGTAGGCGGCGTGGTCGAGCTGCCGGTAGCCGCGCAGGACGCCGCCCTGGATGTCGTCGCGCTCGAGCGCGGTCACGGCCTGAACTCCATCCATGCGTCGTGCAGCTCGGCGTCGTCGAGCCCCTGGGCGCCACGCGCGAAGTCGCCGAGCTGCGCCCGGGCCTTCAGCGCCTCCGCGATCTCGGCCACGCTCGCCTGCGGCGAGCCGATGACCGAGAAGCCGATCGCCAGGCGGTTGGCCGCGACCCAGCGCGCGACGGCCGCCGGGGTCTCGGCGCCCGGCCAGAACGCGCAGTGGCCGAACACGTCGTCGAGCTGCGGCCCGATGCGCTCGCACGCGCGCGCCAGCCACCCGTCGAGCGGGGCGTCGACGTCGACGGCCCAGAGGAGATGCTCGCGCGGGCGCCGCGCGGTCAGCCGCCGCCGCGGCGGGCGCAGCACCTGCAGCCGGGCGAGGCTGGTGCCGTCGACGGACGCGAACGGGCTGGGATCGACGGGCAGCGCGGCGATCGCCGCCCGCGCCTGCTCGGCGCGGCCGGCGACGACCCGGGCCAGGACCACGAGGCCCTCGGTGGCGCCGACGCGGTTCACCGCGACCGCACCGTCACGTGTTCACCGAGGACCGGCGCAGGCGCCACCGTCGTGCCGGCCGCGCCGTGCGACTTCCAGGTTTTCCACGCATACGGTCGTAGAGCTGGATCTCGACGCGGGCGATCTCCGGCGCCGCGCTCGACCACGTAGCGGCGGGACCTCACAGCAGGCCCTGCACCTCGGTCACGAAGGCGCGCCACATCGGCGCGAAGCGCTCCGGCGACGCGCCGCGCGACCGCTCCGCGAACGCTTCCAGGCGCCGGCGGAGCTCGAGCGCCTGCTCGGTCGTGCGCACGGCCGCCTCCGGGTTCGCGCAGTACGCGTGGCCGAGCTCGTGCATGTGCGCCTTCAGGTAGGCGTCGATCGTCCTGTAGCGCAGCTTCGGGAAGTCCTGCGATCCACGGTAGGCGGCGAGGATGTTGAGCCGCACGACGCGTACGAAGGCGTCGAAGTACTGGTTCTCGGAGCCGTCGTACGTCGTCAGGAAGACGAGGCAGCGAGCGGCCGCCCGGTCGCGGCGCACGGCGGGATCCGGCGGCCAGCGGCTCGCCAGCGCCCAGTGGGCGAAGCGGATGAACCGAAGGCGCCGCAGCTCCGCGACGAGCGCCGGGCAGACGCGCGCCGCGCGCCAGGTCACGTAGCGCACCCACAACGCCCACCACCACGGCACCGGCGAGAGGACGGTGACCGGCGTCGGCGCCATCGGCTCGCGACGCTAGTCGGCCTCCCGCGAACATTCCACCCGAAATCCCCGGGCGCACCGTTCATGGGCGACCCGCTAGCACCGACCCGGGCAACGGTAGAGTTGCCTCGCTCGGCCATGTCCTCACAGCCGCCCTCCGCCGCCGCACGATGGGGTCCAGCCGGGGCAGGCGAGCCGCCGCTCCTCGGCCGCGAGCGCGAGCTCGCAGAGCTCGACGAGGCGCTCGACGGCGCCGTCGCGGGGCACGGCGGCCTGCTCCTCATCACCGGCGAGCCGGGCATCGGCAAGACGCGCCTGGCCGGCGCGCTCGTCGACCGAGCCCACGAGCGCGGCGCGTTCGTCGCCCCGGCGCGCGGCTGGGACGGGGGCGGCGCCCCGCCCTACTGGCCCTGGCAGCAGATCGTGCGCGCGGTCGCCGAGGCGCGCAGCGACGACGAGCTCGCGGCCGATCTCGGGTCCGGGGCGCGCTGGGTCGCGCAGATCGCCCCCCAGGTCCGCGAGCGGCTCGGGGTCGCCGCGACGGCCGACAGCCTCGAGTCCGAGCAGGCGCGGTTCGCGCTCTTCGACGCGGTGACGATGTTCCTGCGCGGCGCCGCCCGCGGCGCACCGGTCGTGCTGCTCTTCGACGACATGCACACGGCGGGCCTGCCGTCGCTGCTGCTGCTGGCCTTCCTCATCCGCCAGGTCGAGGACGTGCCGATCCTCGTCGTCACGACCCACCACGACGCCGACGCGCACCGGCCCGAGGACGTCAGCGCGGTCTTCGGCGAGCTGACGCGATTCGGGCGGCGCGTGGAGCTCAAGGGCCTCGACGAGGACGACCTGCGCCGGCTCATCGAGTACCGGGCGGGGACCGAGCCGAGCGCGGCGCTGGTGCGCGCCGTCCACGACGTCACCGAGGGCAACCCGTTCTTCAGCGAGGAGGTCGTGCGCCTGCTCGCGGCCGAGGGCCTCGTCGACGCGCCGCCCGGTGGGCGCCTGCCGCTGCCCGACGGCGTGCGCGACGCGATCCGCCGCCGGCTGCGCCCGCTCGCGCCGTCGACGGTCGAGGCGCTCGAGGCCGCGTCGGTCATCGGCCGCGCGTTCCGCGTCGAGACGCTCGCCCGCGCGCTCGGGATCGCTCGGCCCGATCTCCTGGGCCGCCTCGAGGAGGCCATCGCCGCGCGCCTCGTGCTCGAGATCCCGGGCCGCCCGGGCGTCGTGCGCTTCAGCCACGGGCTCGTGCGCGAGACGCTGTACGCGAGCCTGGGCGCCACCCGCCGCGCCGAGCTCCACGGGGCCGTCGCGCGCGCGCTCGAGGGCCGCGCCGGCGGCGCGAGCGCGCTCGAGCTCGCCCACCACTACATCGAGGCCGCCGTGCCCGAGGCCGCGGCCAAGGCGCTCGAGTACTCCGAGCGCGCCGGTCAGGAGGCGCTCGCGGTCCTCGCGTACGAGCAGGCGGCCGAGCTGTTCGAGCGCGCGCTACGCGCGCTCGAGCTCGAGGACCAGCCCGACGAGCGCCGCCGCTGCGAGCTCATGCTCGCCCGCGGGCAGGCGCTCATGCACGCGGCCGACCAGGGCGCGGTCCCGACGCTGACCGAGACGATCGCGCTCGCGCGCGAGCTCGGCGCGATGGAGCTGATGGCCCGCGCGGCGCTCAGCCTCGGCGGCTTCGGCCTCTCTCCCGGGATCGTCGACGACCTCCTCGTCGCGACGCTCGAGGAGGCGTTCGCGGCGCTCTCGCCCGAGGACAGCGCGCTGCGCGCGCGCGTGCTCGTGCGCCTCGCCGCGGCGCTCTACTTCTCCGACCGCGTGCAGCGCCGTGAGGAGCTCGTCCAGGAGGCGCTCGCGATCGCGCGCCGCCTCGGCGACCGCGCCACGCTCGCCTACGTCCTCGATCTCGGCGCGCTCGCCACGAGCGGGCCGGACACGACCGAGCGCGGCCTGGAGTGGGCGCAGGAGCTCTTCACGCTGGCCGAGGAGGTCGGCGATCCCGAGCTGTCGGTGCGCGCGCGCTCGTGGGCGATCGACCTGCTGCTCGAGATGGACGACCTCGCCGGCGCCGACATGGCGATCGAAGCGCTCGACCGCATCGCCACCGACGTGCGCGATCCGCGCGCGCGCTCGTACATCCCGCTGCACCGCGCGCGCCGGATGCTCATGCAGGGCCGCGCCGAGGAGGCCGAGCGGCTCATCAACGAGGGCATCCAACTCGGCTGGAGCCTGCAGGACTCCACCGTGCCGATCCTCGCCGGCGCCCAGCTCTTCTGGCTGCGGCGCGCGCAGGGGCGCCTCGACGAGCTCGAGGAGTCCGTGCGCCAGTTC
>DATNGY010000347.1:0-3196 GCA_035605735.1 Solirubrobacteraceae bacterium | reverse complement strand
AGCCTCGCCGCGGTGGCGGCCGTCCGGCACGTGCTCGCGCCCGCGTCGATCGCCGTCATCGGCGCCTCGCGGCGGTTGGGGACCATCGGAGGCACCGTCGTGCGCAACCTCATCGCGGCGGGCTTCGCCGGGCCGATCTACCCGATCAACCCCCACGCCAGGATCGTCGCCAAGCTGCGGGCCTTCGAGCGGCTGGCCGACGTCCCGGGTCCGGTCGAGCTCGCCGTCATCGCCGTCCCCGCTCCCGCCGTGCTCGACGCAGCGAGCGCTTGTGCCGCCAAGGGCGTGCGCGCGCTCGTCGTCCTGTCCGCCGGCTTCGGCGAGGCGGGACCTCAGGGCCGCGCGCGCCAGGCCGAGCTGCTGCGCATCTGCCGCGAGGCCGGGATGCGCATGGTGGGGCCTAACTGCCTCGGCGTGCTCAACACCGATCCCGGCGTGCGCCTGAACGCCACCTTCGCGCCCGGCCGCCCGCCGGCCGGCCGCATCGCCTACGCCTCCCAGAGCGGCGCCTACGGGATCGCCGCGCTCGACCTCGCCGCCCGCCGCGGGCTCGGCCTGTCCTCGTTCGTGTCTATGGGCGACAAGGCCGACCTCTCCAGCAACGACCTCCTGCGCTACTGGGAGCAGGACGCGGGCACCGACGCCGTGCTGCTCTACCTGGAATCGCTCGGCAATCCGCGGCGCTTCGGGCAGGTCGCGCGTCGGCTGACCGCCTCCAAGCCGATCATCGCGGTCAAGAGCGGGAACACGGCGGCGGGGCGGCGCGCCGCGTCGTCGCACACCGGCGCCCTGCTCGAGGCCTCGGAGGCGACGGTCGACGCGCTCTTCGCTCACGCGGGCGTCATCCGCGTCGACACGCTCGACGAGCAGCTCGACGTGGCCGAGCTGCTCGCGCGCCAGGCCGTGCCGCGCGGCGATCGCGTCGCGATCGTGACCAATGCGGGCGGGCCCGGCATCGCCTGCGCGGATGCGTGCGCCGCCGCGGGGCTGCGCGTCGAGCCCCTGCGGCCCGCGACGCGCAGGGCGCTCAGCGGGTCGCTGCCCGCGGCGGCCGCCGTGGCCAACCCCGTGGACATGCTCGCCGCCGCGACCGGCGCGGATTTTCGCCGCACGATCGAGGCCGTGGGCGCCGACCCGGGCGCGGACGCCGTCATCGCGATCTTCATCCCGCCGCTGCCCGGCCGGCGCGCGGAGTCCGTGCTGCGGTCGGTTCGCGCGGCCGCGCGGCGCACCGCCCTGGCGCACACGCCCGTCGCGGCCGTCGTGATGGCGCCCGGCGCGCCGACCGCGGCCCCCGCCGGTGAACCGGACGTGCCCGTCTTCGCGACTCCGGAGCAGGCCGCCCGCGCCCTCGGGCACGCTGCGCGCCATGCCCACTGGCGCCAGCGGCGCCCGGAAGCGGTCGAGCCGCCCGCCGACATCGATCCCGACGAGGCCGCGGCGGCCATCGCCGAGGCCCTGGGATCGGGGCCGGGCTGGCTGGGCGTCGAGCACGCCACGCGCCTGCTGAGCGCCTACGGCCTGCCCGCGGCGCGTCTTCGCACCGCGAGCTCGCCGCAGGCCGCCGGGCGCTGCGCGGCGGCGCTCGGCGGCGGCGTCGCGCTCAAGGCGATCGCCCCTGGGCTGCTGCACAAGTCCGACGCCGGCGGCGTCCGCCTCGACCTTCAGGGCGCGAGCGCCGTGACCGACGCCGCGCGGGAGATGCGGTCGGCGCTGGAGGAGGCCGGCCGACGCGTCGACGGCTTCGTCGTGCAGGCGATGGCGCCGCCGGGCGTCGAGATGCTCGTCGGCGTGCTCGCCGACGAGCGCTTCGGGCCCGTCGTGGCGTGCGCCGCCGGGGGCACGGCCGTCGAGCTGCTCGGCGACGTGCAGGTCCGCCTCGCGCCGATCGCGCCCGTCGAGGCCGCCGAGATGGTCCGCGGCCTGCGCACCTTCCCGCTGCTCGACGGCTTCCGCGGAGCGCCGCGCGCCGACGTCGCCGCTCTCGAGGACGTCGTCGTGCGGGTCGGCGCGCTGGCGGCCGCCCACCCCGAGATCGCCGAGCTCGACCTCAACCCCGTCGTGATCCTGCACAAGGGCGCGGTCGTCGTCGACGCGCGCGTCCGCGTCGAGCGCCCGGCCCGCCGGCCGCCGTTCCCGGCCCTCGGGCGCTGACTGGGCGTGCTCCTGCCGTTCTCGCCACTGGCCGGCAGGCTCGGCTTCGAGGCGCTGCCGGCGGCGTTCATGGCGGTCCTCGCGGTGATGATCGTCGTCTACCTGGTGGTGATCGAGCTCGGCAAGCGCCGCTTCTACCGCTCGCAGCCCACCGGGCCCCGGTCGCCCGGCCCCGCCCACCGTGCCAGCGGCGCATTCACCACCGCGCCTCGCGCTGGACGACCGTCGGGCGCGGACGGCCTCGTGAGCCCGCCTGCCGTCAGACCTTCCTCGGGACGTTCCCAGTCAGGGTGAGGACGGCGCGCATCGCCTTGTGCCCGCGATCGGCGGTGGGCCCGAACATGCACGGGCAGCCGCCGTCGATTACGGCGATGCCCCGCTGGCGGCCGTAGGCGGCCGCCGCCTTCGAGACGCTCCCCCCACCGGGGCCGCGATGCATCCACACGTGCCCGATGCCGAGCTCGGCGCACTCGCGCATCGTCTCCTCGGCGATCTCGGGCCGGGTACCGATGACGACGCCCTCGACGCCGCCGGGAATCGAGCGCAGGTCGTGGTAGCAGCGGTCACCCTCGACCTCGTCGGCGTTCGGGTTGACCGCGAACACCTCGTAGCCGCGCTCCCGCATGCGCTTGTAGACGATGTTGCCGCCGTGGCTCTGCGGGTCGCGCGAGACCCCGGTGACCGCCACGCGCCGGTGGGCCAGGAACTCGGAAGCGGCGTCCTTGATCGATGTCATGCCGATGCACCTCCTCCGCTCGGAGAGGTCGCTCTGATGCATCAAGCATCCGCGGTGGAGCGTCCGCTCGCATCGCGGATTTCTCGCGTACTTGAGTGGTAGAAACACGCAGCCTCGACGTCGCTCGCTCCCGGGCAGGTGGTTGCCGCCGGCGGTCGAGGCGGCTCGCGTATTGGTCGAGAGCGATCCGGTCGACGTGCTCGTGCAGCGCTCATGCGAGCTCGACTTGCTCGTGATCGGCTCACGCGGTTACGGACCGGTGCGCTTGCTGCTGCTCGGCGGCGTCTCCGGTCGCGTCATCCGCAA
>DATNGY010000346.1:0-6490 GCA_035605735.1 Solirubrobacteraceae bacterium | reverse complement strand
ACGCGGATGAGAGCGCGCGGGATCTCGCGTTCGTCGGGCCACCGCGCACGGCGCTCGAGCGTGCTCTCGACGCCACCGAAGCTGGTGGCGTGGGTGAAGAGCTCCGTGGCGTGGCACAGCGCCTCGGCGCGGTCGGCGCCGCCCGTCGGCTCGAACGTGAGCACGGCGCTCGGGCCGTCCATGAACGCGCGCATCCGGGCGTGGCTCGGGTCGTCCGGGAGCCCGAGATAGCGGACGCGCTCGATCTCGGGATGCGCGGCGAGACGCTGCGCGAGCTCGAGCGCATTGGCCTGCGCGCGCTGCATGCGCAGCGGCAGCGTGCGAATGCCGCGCAGGGCGAGGTACGCCTCCAGCGCCCCGGGGGTCGCGCCGTGGACGTGCCGGTGCGCGGCGAGCGCGTCCGCGCGGGCGGGGTCGGCGCTGACGGCGACGCCCATGAGCAGGTCGGCGTGGCCGCCGAGATACTTCGTCGCGCTGTGGACCGTCCACGTCGCGCCGTGCTCGAGCGGGCGCAGCAGGATCGGGCTGGCGAGCGTGGAGTCGACGGCGACCGGGACGCCGACCTGCTGGCCGTGCCGGGTCAGGGCCGGAACGTCGGCGAGCGCGAGCAGCGGGTTCTGCGGCGCTTCGATCCAGATCAGCTCGGCGCCGCGAGCCGCGGCCGACGCCTGCGGCGTGTCGGTGAGGTCGACCCACCGCGTGTGCAGGCGGCCGGTCCGCTCGGCGTCCTCGAGCAGCTGCCGGACGCCCATGTACATGGTGCGCGCCGCGACGACGATCCCGCCGACGGGCACCTGGTCGAGGACCGCGGAGCAGGCGCCCATGCCGGAGGCGAACGCGACGGCGTGCCCGCCGTCGAGGGCCCCGACGGCGGCCTCGAGGGCCGCCCAGCCGGGGTGTCCGTCGCGGGTGTAGCCGGACGGACCGCCGGCGTGCAGCGCGGACGCCAGCGTGATCGGCTCGCTCAGGGGGGCATCGGGAGCGGGCGCCGGGCGGCCGGCGGCGATCGCGATCGTCTCGGGGCGCAGCGTCGAGCGCTCGTCTGCTCCGTTGCTCACGGCTCCTCGAACCGTAGAGCCTGCCGCTCAGCCCAGCGCCTCGCCCGGCTCGCGGTCGGTGAGCTCGGGCGGATAGGAGCACAGCCCCGCGCGGCCCGGGCACGTCGCGCACAGCCCGCGGTGCGGCACACCGGCCACGGGATACTCGCCCGCGATCAGCGGCCCCGCCGCCGCGGTGAGCTCGGCCGCCAGCGCCGGCGCGTCGGCGGCGGCGTACGAGCGCACGGCGGGCCGGGCGGGATCCTCGAGGAAGACGTGCACGACGTCGACCGCGGGCGCGCCCGACCTGAGCGCCGCGAGCGCGTAGAGCCGGCGCTGGACGCCGTAGGTCGCCTCGACGATCGCCTCGGGCTCGGCGCCCTCGAGCGGGTCGGACTTGTAGTCGAGCACGAGCGCCGCGCCGGCGTCCTCGGTCGCGAGGACGTCGAGGACGCCGGTGACGATCGGACCGCCGTCGAGGAGGAACGCGAAGCCGTGCTCGCGGCGGACGTCGCGCGCGCGGGCCAGGCGCGCCGCGACCGCGCTGCCGGCGAACGCCCGCACCATCGCCCGCAGGTCGGCGACCTCGGCGTCGCCGAGCTCGACGTCGTGCTCGGCGCCGAGCGCGCGCACAGCGTCGGCGTCGGGCACCGCGCCCGGCGCCCCGCGCTCGAGCAGCTCGTGGACGAGCGAGCCGCGCAGGAGCGGATCGATCGCGGGCGCCGGCGCCGCGGCCTCGCGGAGGTGGACCGGCACCTCCGCGGCGGGGAGGCCGAGCTCGCGCTCGAGGTAGAAGCGGTACGGGCACGCGGCGTAGCGGCTGAGCGCGGAGTAGCTCAGCGTCGCCGGCACGCGCGGCGGCGACTCGGTCGCCGGCAGGACGGGCGCCGGGGCGGCGCCGTCGAGGGCGAGCTCGAGCTGGCGCGGCGGCGGTGGATCGACGCGCAGGACGGCGCCGACGCTCGCCGGCGTGCTCAGGACGGTGCGCACCCGAGCCACGCGGTCGCCGCTGCGCCAGACGTGGTCGGCGACGGGCGGCCCGGCGGCGAGCGCGTCGAAGTCCGGCACGAGCGCCGGCCCGATCCACGAAAGCGGCGCTCCACCGCCCCCGTTGAGCGCGCCGCTGAGCACGAGCCGCTCGCGGGCACGCGTCATCGCGACGTGCATGACCCGGCGCTCCTCGTCGTCCTCGGCGGCCTTCTCCTCGGCCTGCAGCGCGGCGAAGTCGAGCGTCTTGCGCGCCTCGCCGCCCTCGAGCGACGGGAGGCGGAGCCCGACGCGGCCGTCGGCTCCGATCAGTAGCGCCGGCTGCGTGGGGTTCGGCCGCCGGCCGAGGTCGGCGACGACGACGACGCCGAACTCGAGTCCCTTGGCCGCGTGGATCGTCATCAGCCGCACCGCGTCGAGGCCCGCGAGGTCCACGGGCGCGTCGGGCTCGTTGACGTCGGCCTCGAGCTCGGCGGCGGCGAGGTCGATGAAGGCGCGCACGTCGCGCCCGCGCCGGCGCTCGACGTCGGCGGCGAGCCGGACGAGCTTGTGGACGTTGGCCAGCCGCCGCGCGCCGCCCGGCAGGGCGAGCACGTGCAGGTCGTAGCCCGTGCGCTCGACGACGCGCGTCAGGAGCGCGTCGAGCCCGAGCCGCGGCGCCTCCTCGCGCTCGCGCCCGAACCAGCTCAACAACGCGTCGATCCGGGCGCGGTCGCCGGGCGGCAAGCGCGTCGCGGGGTCCTCGACGACCTCCCACAGCGTGCGGCCGTCGCGGCCGAGGGCGAGGAGCGCGAGCGCGTCGGACGCGGCGCCGACGAGCGGCGAGGCGAGCAGCGCGAGCAGCGCCTCCTCGTCGCGCGGGTTGGCGAGCGCGCCGAGGTAGGCGCAGAGGTCCTGCACCTGCTGGCGCGCCCACCACCCGCGCCCGCCGCTCGCGAGCGTCGCGAGCCCCTCGAGCTCGAGCGCGCGCTCGTAGAGGCTCATGTCGGTCGCCGCCCGCAGGAGCACGGCGACGTCGCCGGGGCTCGTGCCGTCCGCGACGAGGGCGGCGACGCGCTGGGCCACAAGGCGCGCCTCGGCCTGGCGCCCCGGGGCGCCGGCGGGGAGCCCGTCGCCGAGGCCCGGCGGCGGGTCGTCGGCGAAGGCCGGACCGTCGGTGACCAGGAGCTCGACGCGCGCCTCCGCCGGGTCGGCCGCGGGCCGCCCCGGGACGAGCGGCACCCAGCCGGCGTGCCACGGGGCGAACGCGGCCTCGAGCGCGTCGAGGATCTCCGGGCGCGAGCGGAAGCTCGTCTGCAGCGTGGCGACCGCGCCGGCGCCCGCGAGCGCGTCGCGCCGCGCGCGGAAGACTCCGACGTCGGCGTGGCGAAAGCGGTAGATCGACTGCAGCTCGTCGCCGACCGTGCAGACGTTGGCGCGATCGAGCGTCTCGAGGAGATCGAGCTGGAGCGGGTTCGTGTCCTGGAACTCGTCGACCATGATGCGCTCGAAGCGCGCCGCGTAGTCGGCGGCGACCGCGGGGCGCGAGCGCAGCAGGTCGCGCGCGAGCAGCTCGAGATCGTCGAAGTCGAGCGACGAGCGGGCGCGCTTGGCGGCCTCGTAGGCCGCGGCGAAGCCCCGCAGGAGCTCGTCGAGGAGCGCGAGCGCCGGGACCGCGGCGCGATCGGCCAGCGCCTGCGCGTACGCGGCCCGCGCGGCGCGGTAGCGCTCGCAGGCGGCGCTCGAGAGCTCGGACACCTTGCCCTTGAGCGCAACGGCGTCGAGCGCCGCCGGCGACGGCTCGGGCTCGCTCGCGAGCAGCTCGGCGCAGGCCGCGAGCGCATCGCGGGCGGCATGGATCGTCGGCAGCGCGCGAGCGCCGGCGAGCTCGGCCGCGGCGGCCGCGCAGGCCGCTTCGAGCTCCGCCCGCGCGGGGGCCGGGTCGGGCGCGCGCCGCGCGGGCAGCGCCGGGCGCGTCTGGCCGCGGCTGCGCAGCACGTCGTGGGCGCGCTCGATCGTCTCCTGGAGGCGGTCGACGCCGAAGGCCGCGGCGACGTCGAGCGTGGCGGTGCGTGGCCCCTCCTCGCGATCGGCGAGGAACGCGGCAAGCGCGGTGTCGAAGGCCTCGCGGCGCGTCGCGCGGGCCTCGGCGGGATCGAGGACGGCGAAGTCCGGGTCCAGGCCGGCGACGACCGCGTGCGCGCGCAGGACGCGCGCGCAAAAGGCGTGGAAGGTCATGATCCACGCGCCCTCGAGGTCGCCCGCGGCGTCGCGGGCGCCGCCCTCGACGAGGCGGGCGCGCACGCGCGCGCGCAGCTCCCCCGCGGCCTTGTCGGTGAACGTGATGGCCAGGAGCTGATCGGGACGCAGCGCGTCCTCGAGCACCGAGCGCGCGTAGCGCTCGACGAGGACCGAGGTCTTGCCAGACCCGGCGTTGGCCGCCACGAGCAGCGCGCCGTCACGGCGCTCGACCACCGCGAGCTGCTCGGGCGCGAGCGCAGCCGTCACGCGGAGGCGGCCTCGCAGCGGCAGATCGACGGGTACTGGCAGCCGCCCTTCCACGCGCACGTCTCCGGCCGCGCGTGCAGGCGACCGGCGCGGATCCCCCGGACGGCGCCCAGCGCTGCCGCGAGCACCTCGTCGAGGAGCGCGGCGAGCTCGTCGGCGTCGAGGCGGTCGCCGCGCACGAGGCGCAGGCCGGGGTCGGCGTCCGCGCGCAGCGCCCCGCGCGGGCGCGACTCGGTCCCCGCCAGCGGCTGGTAGAGGCCGCCGACCGCCTCCAGCCCGAGGACGTGCTCGAGCGCGAGCACGTAGAGCCCGACTTGGAGCTTGGCCTCCTTCAGCCACTTGCCGTGGGCGGGCGCGCTCGCGCCCTTGTAGTCGTAGACGATCGCCTCGCGGCCGCCGGGGGCGACGTCGACGCGGTCGATCCGTCCCTCCAGCGGGAGCTCGCCGCCGGCCAGCGGCGCCGGGGGGCGCTCGTCGTCGGGGCCGCCGAAGCGCAGCTCGAAGTGCGCGGGCGCGAGCGCCGAGCCGGCGTGGGCGGCGTGCTCGAGGTAGCGGACGAGATCGGCCTCGAGGCGCCGCAGCTGCGAGCGCAGGCGCTCGGGGTTGACGGAGATCCGCTGCTGCGCGGCGTGCCGGGGAAGCGCCTCGTGGACGAGCGCCCGGGCCCGCGCCAGGTGCGCGGGCTCGAGGCGCCCGCCCGCGTCGGCGAGCCGGCGCAGAGCCTCCTCGAGCACGCGGTGGGCGACCTCGCCGCGCACCATCGGCTCGGGATCGGGCTCGAGGCGTCGCGGGCGCACGACACGGTCCACGAACCACTTCACCGGGCAGCCGGCGTAGGCCTCGAGCGCCGAGGCCGACCACGCCCGGCGCTCCTCGAGCGCGGCGAGCACTTGGGCGTCGCGCAGCGATCCCAGCGGCGCGGGCAGCGCGGCCGGCGCCTCGGCGATGCGCGCGCGGTGGGCGTGCCCCTCGGAGGGCGCGAGCTCGGGCGCGAAGCCGACCGCGCCGAGCGCGCGCCGCTGGACGCGTTCTGCGAGCGCGGGATCGAGGCGGTCGAGGACGTCGTCGACGAACAGCGAGCGCACGAGCGGCTCGCCGTCGTCGCCCGCGGCGGCCCAGCTGAGCGCCAGCAGCTCGGTCGGCCGCGAGACGGCGTGGTAGAGGAGCACCCGCTCGCGCGCGAGCGTGTCCTCGCGCAGCGCGAGGCGCAGGGCGCCGGCCGCGTTGAGCGCGCGCCGGTCGGCATCGGAGAGGAACGGCTCCGGGGTGCCCGGGCGCGGGAAGGCGCCCGCGGTCAGCCCGCAGAGGAAGAGCGCGCGCACCCGGCGCGCGCGGACCGCGAGCGGGCTCGTGACCGCGACGGCGCCGCGGGCCGACGCCTCGCCCAGGCGGACCTCGTGGTCGGCGAGCAGCCGCGCGAGATCGTCGGGCGCGGGCGCGAGCGCCGGGTCGGCCGCGGCGAGCTCGCGCAGCTCTCCGAGGGCCCGCCGCAGGCCGGCGGCGACGCGTCCGTCGAGCGCCTCGGGCCCGGCGAGCACGCGCGCCTGGCCGCGGTGCGGGGCGGCGAGGAGCGATCCGAGCTCGGCGCCGAGGCGCTCGAGCAACGCTCCCAGGCCGCGCGCGTGCGCCGCCGCGAGGCGGTCGAGCTCGTGCAGGACGAAGTCGGGGTGCGCGCGCTCCCAGAGCGCGCGCGCCGCGGCAGCGCTGCGCGCGCCCTCGCGGCGGGCGGCGGCCTCGAGGCGATCGGCGAGCGCGGGGCGCATGAGCTTGCCCGGCGTGCGCAGCCACACGAGCAGGTCGTCGGCGCCGCCGTCGGCGAGGGCGCAGCGCAGGAGCGCGACGAGCCCGCGCCCGAGCGCGGTGTGTCCGGCCGCAATCCGGCGCTCGAGCGCGACGCGCACGCCGAGCTCGCCGAAGACCTGTTCGACGAGCGCCGCGCGCTCGGCCGGTGAGCGCAGAACGACGGCGATCTCCTCGGG
>DATNGY010000345.1:0-11326 GCA_035605735.1 Solirubrobacteraceae bacterium | reverse complement strand
CGTTGTGGTCCTGGCGCCACACGTGCGAGCTGAGCAGGTAGTTGAGCGACGCGATCGGCATGCGCCACGGCAGTTCGCGCGTCACCTTCAACCACTTCGCGTGCTGGTTGAACATCGAGTCGACGAGGTGGATGAATGCCTCGTAGGAGTTGAACAACCCGTGGCGCCCGGTGAGGAGGTAGCCCTCGAGCCAGCCCTGGCACAGGTGCTCGCTCAAGACCTCCATGACGCGTCCGTCGGGGGCGAGGTGGTCGTCGGAGGGCAGGCGCTCCTCCACCCACGTGCGGTCCGTCGCCGCGAAGACGTCGGCGAGGCGGTTCGAGGCGGTCTCGTCGGCGCCGAAGATGCGGAAGTTCGCCGCACCCGCGTTCAGCTTGAACACGTCGCGCAGGAAGCCGCCGAGGACTCGGGTCGCCTCCGCCGAGACCGACGCCGGGGCCGGTACGTCGATGCCGTACTCCGTCCAGTCCGGGAGCTCGAGGTTGCGCAGCAGGAGGCCGCCGTTGGCGTGCGGGTTGGCGCCCATGCGCCGCTGGCCGCGCGGGGCCAGCGCGCGCAGGTCGTCGCGGACGGCGCCGTCATCGGTGAAGAGTTCCTCCGGGCGGTAGGAGCGCATCCACACCTCGAGCTGCGCGAGGTGCTCGGGGTTCGACGCCAGGCCGGCGAGCGGCACCTGGTGCGAGCGGAACGTGCCCTCGACCTGCTGGCCGTCGACGTCGTGCGGGCCCGTCCAGCCCTTCGGCGTGCGCAGGACGATCATCGGCCAGCGCGGGCGCGTCGCGTCGCCGTCCTCGCGCGCAGAACGCTGCAGCGAGCGGATCTCCGAGACGACCTCGTCGAGCGTGGCGGCCATGAGCTGGTGCATGGCCGCTGGGTCGTCGCCTGTGACGAAGCGCGGCTCGTACCCGTAGCCGACGAGCAGCGAGCGCAGCTCGTCCTCGGGGATCCGCGCGAGGACGGTGGGGTTGGCGATCTTGTAGCCGTTGAGGTGCAAGATCGGCAGCACTGCGCCGTCGCGGCGGGGGTCGAGGAACTTGTTGGAGTGCCAGCTCGTCGCGAGCGCACCGGTCTCCGCCTCGCCGTCGCCGACGACGCACAGCGCGATCAGGTCGGGGTTGTCGAAGACCGCGCCGTAGGCGTGCATGAGCGCGTAGCCGAGCTCGCCGCCCTCGTGGATCGACCCGGGCGTCTCCGCCGCGACGTGGCTCGGGATGCCGCCGGGGAACGAGAACTGGCGGAAGAGCCGCCGCAGGCCGGTCTCGTCGTGTCCGATGTGGTGGTAGACCTCGCTGTAGGTCCCCTCGAGGTAGGTGTTCGCCACGATTCCGGGGCCGCCGTGGCCGGGGCCGCAGATGTAGATCGCGTCGACGTCCTGCTCGCGGATGACGCGGTTCATGTGGACGTAGACGAAGTTGAGTCCGGGCGTCGTGCCCCAGTGGCCGAGCAGGCGCGGCTTGACGTGCTCGAGGCGCAACGGCTCCCGCAGCAGCGGGTTGTCGAGGAGGTAGATCTGGCCGATCGAGAGGTAGTTCGCGGCGCGCCAGTAGGCGTCGATGCGGTCGAGCTCCTCGGCGCTGAGGGGAGCGGGCGGGGCGGCGGCGGGGGATTGGGTCATGACGCTCCTTTCGGGCGGGTCCGTACCCGCCACCCGGCGCGGCGCACCGTCCTTCGGCTCAGCGGGACCCGTGAACCCTCGCGGCCGGCAGCCCGTCGATCGAGCTCGCGTTGTGCTCGGCCACGTAGTCGCCGAGCGCGGTCGGGCCGCCGGCGCGCAGGCGCTTGCGCTTGGAGAGGTCCATGTGCGGGCGCTCGCCCTCGTAGGCCATGAGCGGCACGCCGTACCCGCAAGACGAGGCGCTCCGTGCCACGTCGACCTCGACGATCGCCCGGCGCGCCTGCGGGATCGTGCTCTCGTCGAAGGCGCACTCGTCCAGCAGCGCCGCGAAGCGCTCCTCCCCGGGCATGACCGCCCGCCCGCGGCCGTGGAGGCGAACGATCCGCGGCGGCCCGTCGAACGCGCAGAGCATGACGACGATGCGCCCGTTCTCGCGCAGGTGCGCGATCGTCTCGGCGCCCGAGCCGACGAGGTCGAGGTAGGCGACGCGGCGCGGCCCCAGGACGCGCAGGGTGCCGATCGGCCCCTTCGGCGAGAGGTTGACGTGCCCGTCGCCCGAGAGTGGCGCGCTTCCGACGAAGAACATCGGCTGGCGCGCGATCCAGGCCGCCAGGCGGTCGTCGATGGCCTCGTACGTGCTCGCCATCGGGCGGGCTACTGGCGGTAGTCGCGCATGCCCTGGTCGTGCGACCGGAAGACGGTGTCCAGTCCGCGGCACACGAGCCAGCACCCGCCGACGATCGCGACGTAGCCGGGCAGCGGCGGCAACCAGTCCACGGCGATGAAGAGCGCGGTCGCCTGCCCGAACGGCGTGAACCGCTTCAGTTTCGCGAGATCGAGCGTCGGGCGGCGGCGCTCCGGTTCCTCCTCCGGGTCCTCGCGGCGGTCGCGCGTGTCGATGAGCATCAGCACCGAGGGCGCAAGAGTACGCCGACGGCGCGCCGAGCGCGAGCGGTACAACACGACGCGGCCTCACGCGGTGCGGCTTCGCGCGGCGCGGGACGGTCAACGTCTGCGCCGGCGGGGAACGCGTCGCGGGATAGGCTCCCGCGGCGATGGCCGCCGCCGACCGCCCGCCACACACCCGCACGGCCTCGTACCTCGCCGAGCCGGGGGAGGTGCACCGCGTGCTGCTGCTGTACTCCGGCGGCCTCGACACGAGCGTCATGCTCAAGTGGATCCAGGACGAGTACGAGGCCGAGGTCGTCGCGCTGACCGTCGACCTGGGCCAGCCGGGCGAGGACTACGAGGTCGTGCGCGGCAAGGCGCTGCAGCTCGGCGCGGTGGCGGCCGAGGTCGTCGACGCGCGCGAGCAGTTCGCGCGCGACTTCGTGATCCCGGCGATCAAGGCCAACGCGATCTACGGCCTCGCGTACCCGCTCTTCACCGCGCTGGGGCGGCCGCTCATCGCCATGCTCGCGGTCGAGCACGCGCGCCGGCACGGCTGCGACACGATCGCGCACGGCTGCACGGGCAAGGGCAACGACCAGGTGCGCATCGAGGCCACGGTGGCGACGCTCGCGCCCGAGCTCAAGGTGATCGCGCCGGTGCGGGGCTGGCAGATGGGGCGCGAAGAGGAGATCGCCTACGCGCGCGAGCACGGCATCCCGATCAAGGGCGGCGCCGAGCACACGCCGTACTCGATCGACGACAACCTCTGGGGGCGCTCTTCGGAGGGGCGCTGGATCGAGGAGCTCGACCACGCGCCCGACGACGACGTCTTCCAGCTCGTCACGCGCCCCGAGGCGGCGCCCGACGCGGCCGAGCGCGTCAGCGTCGAGTTCGAGCGCGGCGTGCCCGTCGCGCTCGACGGCTCGCGCCTCGAGCTCGTCGCGCTGCTCGCGCGCGCGGCCGAGTTGGGGATGCGCCACGGCGTCGGCATCGTCGACCACATCGAGGACCGGATCGTCGGGCTCAAGGTGCGCGACATCTACGAGGTCCCCGCGGCGGCGCTGCTCCTGCCCGCCCACGCCGAGCTCGAGCGCCTCGTCTGCACGATCCACCAGAACCAGTTCAAGGCCGAGCTCGACCGCAAGTGGGCCTACCTCGTCTACGCCGGGCTGTGGTGGGAGCCGCTGCGCGCGGACCTCGACGCGTACATGGAGTCCGTCAACGCGCAGGTCACGGGGACGATCGGGCTCAAGCTCTACAAGGGCGTCGCGCGCGTGGAGACGCGCTCCTCGCCGAACGCGGTCTACGACCCGGCGCTGGCCACGTTCGAGACGAGCGGCGGCCTCTTCTCCCAGCAGGCCTCGCCGGGCTTCATCGAGCTGTGGTCGCTGCAGTCGCGCATGGCCCACCGACTGCGCAGCGAGCGTGGCGGGTAGGAACGGGACCGTGCGCGCGACCTTCTACCAGGCGATCGGCCTCTTCGTCTGGAAGGCCGTCAAGCTCTACCTGCGCCAGAAGTCGCCCGGCCGCGGCAAGCTGGCGCTCGGCGGCGCCGCCGTGCTCGCCCTCGCGCTCGCGCTCGGCGCCGGGGCCAAGCGCCAGGTGGACTCGGACTAGCACTAGCCGTCCGCCATCGCCCCTAGCGTGCGGCGCATGGAGCCCGCGCTGCCGCCCGACGACGCGATCGCGCCGCGCCCGGTCGACCTCCGCGCGCGTACGGGCACCGGCGACGGGGAGCGCGCGCGGCTCGCGGCCGCCCGCGACCGCGTCCGGCCCGCGCCGGTCGCGCTGCCGGCGCCCGCCGGCCTGGCCGAAGGCCTCGACCGGGCCGCCGAGCGCCTTCGCCTCGCCGCGCCCGCGGCGCCCGCTGCCGCCGCTCCCGGCCGCGCACGACGGGTCCTGCGGCGCCTCTTCAGATAGTCCCGCAAGGTGCGCGCGAGGCCCGCCGCCACGTCCGATCCGGCGCCTATGCTGGACTGCCCGTGAGCTCCCCCGGCTGCGCCCACCTGCACGTCCACTCCGAGTACTCGCTGCTCGACGGCGCGTGCAAGATCGACGCCCTCGCCGAGCGCGCGGCCGCGTTCGGCCAGCCCGCCCTCGGCCTCACGGACCATGGCGTCATGAACGGGGCAGTCGATCTCCAGAAGGCGTGCGCCAGGCACGGGATCAAGCCGATCGTCGGCTGCGAGATCTACCTCGTCGACGACCACGCGGACCGCTCCCCGGGCCGCGTCGAGCGCAACCACCTCACGCTCCTGGCCGAGACGGACGCCGGCCTGCGCAACCTCATCAAGCTCTCCTCCGAGGGCTTCCTCGAGGGCCTGCACCGCGGCAAGCCGACGCTCGACCTCGGCCAGCTCGCCGCCCGCGCCGAGGGGATCATCGTCCTGACCGGGTGCCTGGCCTCGCGCTTCTGCCAGCGCCTGGTGGACGGTCGCGAGGCGGACGCGCGGGCCCACGCGGACGACCTGGTGCACGCCTTCGGGGCCGAGAACGTCTTCTTCGAGCTGCAGCGCAACGGGATCGGCGACCAGGACCGCGCCAACGAGGGCATCGTGCGCGTCGCCCGCGAGCTCGGGCGTCCGCTCGTCGGCACCGGCGACGTCCACTACCTGCGCCGCGAGGACTGGCATCACCACACCGCGCTGCTCTGCGTGCAGACGAAGTCGACGCTCGCGGCGCCGAAGCTGACCTTCGAGACGAACGAGTTCTACCTGCGCTCGTCGCAGGAGATGGCGGAGGCGTTCGCGCCGTGGCCGGAGGCGCTCGCATCCACACTCGAGATCGCCGAGCGCTGCGACGTCGAGATCGAGCTCGGCCGCCAGCTCATCCCGCGCTTCTTGTCCGAGGGCGAGGACGAGCGCGCGTACCTGCGCGATCGCGTCCGCGAGGGGCTGCGCGGGCGCTACGGCGACCCGCCGCCGGCCGAGGCGCTCGAGCGCATGGAGCTCGAGCTCGAGGTCATCGACCGGATGGGCTACAACGCCTACTTCCTCATCGTCTGGGACTTCGTGCGCTGGGCCAAGGACCAGGGCATCGCCGTCGGCCCGGGCCGCGGGAGCGCCGCGGGCTCGCTCGTCGCTTACTGCCTGCGCATCACGGACGTCGATCCGCTGCGCTACGGGCTGCTCTTCGAGCGCTTCCTGAACCCCGAGCGCGTCTCGATGCCCGACATCGACATCGACTTCTCGGTCCGCGGCCGCGAGCGCGTCATGCAGTACGTCGTCGAGCGGTACGGGCGCGAGTCGGTCGCCCAGATCATCACGTTCGGCAAGATGTTCCCGCGCGCCGCGACGCGCGACGCCGCGCGCGTGCTCGGCCACGACTACGGCGTCGGCGATCGCCTCGCGAAGCTCATCCCCGACCCCCAGCAGGGGCGCCCGCCGTCCTTCGACGACTGCCTCGCGCCCGGCCAGCCGCTGCGCGGCGCCTACGACGCGGACCCGGAGGCCAAGGCGATCATCGACGTCGCCCGCGGCCTCGAGGGGATCGTCCGCAACTCCTCGATCCACGCGGCGGCGGTCGTCATCGCCGGGATGCCCCTGACCGACATCGTGCCGCTCCAGCTCGCGGACTCGGCCCCCGGCAACGGCAACGGCAACGGCGACGGCGAGCGCGACCTGCGCCTCGTCACGCAGTTCTCGATGAAGCCGATCGAGGACGTCGGCCTGCTGAAGATGGACTTCCTCGGGCTGCGCAACCTCGACGTCATCGAGGACGCGCTGGACATCATCGAGCGCTCCAGCGGCGAGCGGCCCGACATGACGCGGCTGCCGCTCGACGACGAGCACACGTACGAGATGCTCGGGCGCGGCGACTCGGTCGGCGTCTTCCAGTTCGAGTCCGAGGGCATGCAGGCCGCGCTGCGCCAGGTGCGCCCGACGGAGTTCGACGACCTCGTCGCCCTCAACGCGCTCTACCGCCCCGGCGCGATGGAGCAGATCCCGACCTACGCGCGCGGGAAGCGCAATCCCGACGCGCTCGCCATCCCCGACGAGCGCCTGGAGCCGATCATCGGTCGAACGTACGGGGTCATCCTGTACCAGGAGCAGGCGATGCAGATCGCCAAGGCGCTGGCCGGCTTCAGCGGCGCCAAGGCGGACGACCTGCGCAAGGCGATCGGGAAGAAGAACCGCCAAGCGATGGCCGAGCTCAAGCCGGAGTTCGTCGCGGGCTGCCGGGCCAACGGCGTGCCAGAGCCGGTCGTCGAGTGGCTGTGGCGGACCAACGAGAACTCCGCCGACTACTCGTTCAACAAGTGCGCCTCGGGCGACACGCGCGTCGTCCTCGAGGACGGCCGCCGCGTGCGGCTCAGCGAGGCCTTCCGGTTGCGGCCGCGGCGGCTCATGGCGATGTGGGCCGACGGCGACGTCCGCCCGCACGCGGTCGAGCGCATCGTCTGCACCGGGCGCAAGCCCGTCGTGCGCGTCCGGTGCGCGAGCGGCAAGCAGATCGAGGTCACCGCCGGCCACCGCCTGCTGACGACCGAGGGCTACCTCGAGGTCGGCCGGATGCGGGTCGGGACCGAGCTCATCTCGCTGCCCCCGGTCGCCGAGCCCCTGCGGACCGTGCGCCGCAGGACGCTGCGCCGGATGGCGCGCTCGCCCGTGAGCCGCGCCGGCGTCGCCTCCAGGCACGAGCGGGTCAAGTGGCTGTGGGCCAACGACGCGGGGTGGCGGGCGGCGCAGCTGCGGTGGTCGCTGGCCGACGTGCGCGCCGCCTACGACTCGGCCCCCGGCTATGGCCCCTGCTCGATCGCCTCGAACGGGATGTGGTGCGCGAGCGGGCCCGAGCGCGAGATGTGCGAGTGGCTCGCCGCGCTCGGCGTCGAGTTCGAGATGCACAAGGCGCTGCCCAGCGGGCGCACGTGCGACTTCTACTTCGACGGCGTCTACTGGGAGCTCGACGCCGTCGACCGCGCGCCCGAGTTCTTCGCCGAGAAGTACGGCGACCTCCCGCACGTCGTCGTCACGCCGGAGGACTTCCGCGTCCGCGTCGAGCGCCACCTCGCGGCGGCGCACGTCGAGAACGGGGACCCGATCGTCGCGATCGAGCCCGCGGGCGAGCGCATGACCTACGACGTCGAGATGGGCGCCGGCGGCCCGCTCAACTTCATCGCCAACGGCATCGTCTCGCACAACTCGCACGCGGCCTGCTACGCGCTCATCGCCTACCGCACGGCATGGCTGAAGGCGACGTATCCGGCCGAGTACATGGCGGCGCTCATCTCCTCGGTCATGGATACGAAGGACAAGGTGCCGTTCTTCGTGGCCCAGGCCGAGGCGATGGGCATCGAGATCCTGCCGCCGGACGTGAACCTCTCCGACCACGAGTTCGTCGTGGTCGATGGGCGTGTGCGCTTCGGGCTCGACGCCGTCAAGGGCGTCGGCTTCGCCGCGGTCGAGGCGATCAGGGCCGCGCGCGAGGAGGGCGGCCCGTTCGCGTCGCTGTGGGACTTCTGCGCGCGCGTCGACCCGCGGGCGGTCAACAAGCGCTCGATCGAGGCGCTCGTCAAGTGCGGCGCCTTCGGCTCGACGGGCGCGTCGCGCAAGGGCATGCTCGCGGTCCTCGAGCAGGCGCAGGCCGCCGGCCAGCAGAGCCAGCTCGACCAGCAGATCGGCCAGGGCTCGATCTTCGATCTCGGGCTCGACGGGGACGCGACGGGCGGGGCGGCCGCGGCGTTCGCCGCGCCGTCGCATCCGCCGATCGCCGCCGGGGAGTTCGACCAGGCGGAGCTGCTGGCCGTCGAGAAGGAGGCGATCGGCCTCTTCATCTCCGCGCACCCGCTGAAGGAGGTCCGCGACGCGCTGCGCGCCAGGGTCGACTGCCCGCTCGCCGCCCTGCCCGAGCGGCGCGACGGCGACTGGGTGACCGCGGGCGGGATCATCACCGCGACGAAGCGCATCCGCACCAAGAAGGGCGACCCGATGATGTTCGCGAGCCTCGACGACCTCGAGGGATCCGTCGAGCTCCTCGTCTTCGGCAAGACGCTGGCCGAGTTCGAGCCGCAGGTCGATCAGATCGTCCTCGTCCGCGGCCGCGTCGACCACGGCGACAAGGGCACCTCGCTCGTGGCGCAGGCGCTCGAGCGCTTCGAGCCCTCCGAGGCGGAGGTGCTCGCCGCGCGCGAGGCGGCCGCGCAGGCGGCGCGCGGCCCCGAGCCCCTCCAGGTCCATGTCGACGCGCAGGGCGTTCCCGCCGCGGTCATCGACGAGCTCAAGCACGTCCTCGGCAACCACGCGGGCGACTCGGAGTTCGTGCTCACGCTGGACACGTCCTGTGGCCTGCGGACGCTGCGCTTCGGGGCGGGCTTCCGCGTCAAGCCGACCCCGAGCCTGCGCGCCGAGCTCGCGACCATCCTGGGGCCCGCGGCGCTACGCGCGGGCTGAGCCCGGGGGGAGATCCTCCGCCTCAGGCGGGCAGGGGGTTCCCCCTGCACGAACGCGCCGAAGGCGCTACGGTCGCGGGGCGGCCCCTCGCTCTACCGCTGGACCGGGGGCGGGGGGTCGCACTCTCGGCCTACCCAGAGTCGGGGGCGCCTATCCGCGACGGCGGGCGCGCGCGCGGGCCTGGCGCCCGCGCCGGCGCAGCCGCCGGCACAGCGCGAGCTCCTCGGCCGTCGGCCCGCTGTGCTCCGGGCCGTTGGTCTCGAGCACGCACACGAGCGCGTCGAAGCGCGGCTCCGAGAGGAAGACGGCGCACCCGGGCTCGCCGAGCTCGCCCTCGCCGACGTTCGCGTGGCGGTCGCGGTTGGAGCCGAGCGGCGCCTGGGAGTCGTTGAGGTGCAGCGAGCCGACCCGTCGCGCGCCGACGTGGCGCTCGCACTCGTCGAGCGTCTCGGCGAGGCCCTCGCGCGTGCGGATGTCGTAGCCCGACGCGAAGAGGTGGCACGAGTCCAGGCACACGGCGAGGCGCCCGTCGCCGCCGGCGGCGTCGAGGAGCGCCTCGAGCTCCTCGAACGAGCGCCCGAGCGTGCCGCCGGCGCCGGCGGTGTTCTCGAGGTGCAGCGGGCAGCCGTCGCTGTCGGCGAGCGCCTGGCGGATGACCCTGCCCGCCCGCTCGACGGCGGGCGCGATCCGTCCCGTCTTCGCCGAGCCGGGATGCAGGACCACCGCGCGGGCGCCGAGCGCGTCCCCCGCGCGCAGCGAGGCGGTGAGCGACGCGAGCGTCTTCGCGCGGAAGTCGCGGTCGTCGGTGGCCGGGTTCAGGAGGTAGACGGCGTGGATGAGGAGCGCGTCGACGCGACTCGAGCGCATCGCGTCGTGGAAGGCCTCGACCTGCTCGGGCCGGTACACGGTCGGCTTCCAGGCGCGGGGATTCTGGTTGAAGATCTGGATCGCGCGGGCGCCCCGCTCGGCGCCGCGCTCGACGGCCTTCGCCGGGCCCCCGGCCGGGGAGACGTGGGCGCCGATGAGCATGGGAATGGTGTCTATCGCACACGCGGGGTAGGAGGCCGATGTCAGCCCCCGGCTTCCCCGAGGAGGGATCCCATGCGAGCTCTCATGCGCGCCGCCGGCCTCGCCGCGGCGCTCGTGTTCATCGCCGCCGGCGCCGCCGGCGCCGCGACGCCGCCGCTGTGGCGGATCTACAACGACAGCCTGCGCGGCGCGAGGTACGTCGACCTCACCCACCGGATCACGCCGTCGATCCCGGTGTGGGCGGGCTTCGGCGCGTCCCAGTTCAGCCCGGCCATCAACCCGGCGACCGGCAAGGCCTACACGTACGGGGCCGACGGCTTCGAGGCGACGCACTACGACCTGAGCACCGACCAGCTCGGGACGCAGCTCGACCCGCCCGCGCACTGGGCGCCTCGCTACGCCGCGATCGACGAGCTCCCGGCGACGTTCGCGGTGCGACCGCTCGTGGTCATCTCGATCCTCAAGCAGCTCGTGCGCGACCCCAACTACGCGCTGCAGATCGCCGACATCCGCGCCTGGGAGCGCCGGTACGGCCGGATCCCGCGCGGCAGCGTCGTCTTCGTGCGCTCGGACTGGTCGGCGCGGTGGCCCGACCCGGCGCTCGCGAAGCTCAAGAAGTTCCCGGGCGTCTCGCTCGCGGCGCTGAAGTTCCTGCACCTCGAGCGCCACATCCTCTTCCACGGGCACGAGCCGCTCGACACCGACTCGACGCCCACGCTCGTGGGCGAGCACTGGCTCATGCACCACTGCTACGCGCAGGCCGAAGGCGTGGCCAACCTCGAGAAGGTGCCGGCCAAGGGCTGCCACGTCTCGATCGGCTTCCCGAGGTTCGGCGGCGGTCTCGGCGGCTACGCGCGCTACGTGGCGATCTGCCCACCGTCATGGCGCTACGGCGTCCGCGTGGGGCACGTGCCCGAGGCGCCGCTGCGCCGTTACGCCTCGCCCCTGCACTGGAACGCCGCGGGCACCGTCCGCGTGCGCTGAAGCACGTCGTAGGCTGGGGGCGATGCGCCTGCGCTTCGCCCCCAGCCCGACGGGCGCCCTGCACATCGGGGGCGCCCGTACCGCGCTCTTCAACTGGCTGCTGGCCCGTGGCCAGGGCGGCACGCTCGTGCTGCGCATCGAGGACACCGACCGCGAGCGCTCGACGCCGGAGAACGTCGAGCAGATCCTCGATTCGCTGCTCTGGCTCGGGCTCGACTGGGACGAGGGGCCCCTCAGCCAGTACGAGCGCCGCGATCGTCACCGCGACGTCATCGCGCGCCTCGTGGACGAGGGTCACGCCTACTACGACCCCGCCACATCGGCGGACGTGCGGACGTGGAAGAAGGCACACGGCGGTGCCGGGTACCGTGGGGAGGCGCGCTCGGCGCCGGGCGCGGCCATACGCCTGCGGGTACCG
>DATNGY010000344.1:0-3639 GCA_035605735.1 Solirubrobacteraceae bacterium | reverse complement strand
CCAGCGACGTGCTGGGGGCGGGGCGGGAATGAAGCGCGCTCACCTCGTTGCGGAGTGTACGACGCGGCGCCGACGGTGTCGTACGTTCACCGCTTCCTCCGGGAAACCCTCTCCGCGTAGCCCTCGATGTTGGTCTGACGCTCCCGCGCGATGCCGAGCGATCCAGCCGGCACGTCGTCGGTGATCACGCTGCCCGCGCCGGTGTACGCGTCGTCGCCGACGGTGACGGGCGCGACGAAGCTCACGTCGACGCCCGAGTGCACGCGTGCGCCGATCGTCGTGCGGTGCTTGCGCCGGCCGTCGTAGTTGGCGGTGATGGTGGCGGCGCCGAGGTTGGTGTCGGGCCCGACGTCCGCGTCGCCGACGTAGGAGAGGTGCGGCACCTTCGTGCCCTCGCCGACGTCGGAGTTCTTGAGCTCGACGAACGTGCCCGCCTTCGCGCCCGCGCGCAGGATGGTGCCGGGCCGCAGGTAGGAGAACGGGCCGACGAGGGCGCCGTCGTGCAGCTCGCTGCCGTGCACGACCGCGTTGAGGACCGTGACGCCGTCGCCGAGCGTCGAGTCGGCGATCGTCGTGAGCGGGCCGATCCGGCAGCCATCCCCGACGCGCGTGCGCCCGCGCAGGAACGTCGACGGCTCGAGCGTCGTGTCGGCGCCGAGCTCGACGTCGACCTCGACCACCGTGGCGGCCGGATCGACGACGGTGACGCCCGCGCGCATGTGCGCCTCGAGGATCCGTCGCTGGGCGAGCGCGCGCACGCGGGCGAGGTCGACGAGGTCGTTGACGCCGAACAGCAGCGTGGGGTCGGCGACCTCGTGGGCGGCGACGCTGTCGAGGAGGGCGACCGTGTCGGTCAGGTAGAGCTCGCCCTGGGCGTTGTCGGGACGCAGGCGCGCGAGCGCGTCGGCGAGCGGCGCGGCGTCGAAGACGTAGAGCCCGGCGTTGACCTCGCGCAGCGCGAGCTCCTCGGGGCTCGCGTCGCCCTCTACCTTCGTCTCGGCGATCCGGACGACACGCCCGTCGGGCCCGCGCACGACGCGCCCGTAGCCGCTGGGGTCGTCGGGCTGCGTCGTCGCGATCGTCGCCTGCGCGCCGCTGGAGGCATGCGCGGCGACGAGCTCGTCGAGCAGCGCCCCGGTCATCAGCGGAGCGTCGCCGTTGACCACGACGACGGGCCCGTCGCCGAGCTCGTCGACGGCGGCCCGGGCGGCGCCGCCCGTCCCGTCGGCCCGGGACTGGACGGCGAGCACGACGCCCTCGGGAACGTGCCCCTCGAGCTCCCCGCCCGCGCCGCACACGACGACCACGCGCTCGGCGCCCGCCGCCTGCGCGGCGGCGACCGACCAGCCGATCAGCGGCCGCCCGCAGAGGTCGTGCAGGACCTTCGGCGTGCGTGAGCGCATCCGGGTCCCGTGGCCGGCGGCCATGATCACGACGGTGGCAGCGGTCATGGCCCGGACTCTAGGGCCGTCCGCTCGCGTGCATAGGCGCGGACCCCATCGCCCGAGGCGATCCACGCCGCGAACTCGCGCCGTCCGGGCGCCGCGCCGGTCCTCGTCGAGGACGTGGCAGGGTCTCGGGTGCCGCGTATCCTGAGCCCACCTCTTGGGGAGTGGTCCAATTGGTACGACGCCGGCCTTTGGAGCCGTTGCGATCCCGGTTCGAATCCGGGCTCCCCAGCTCGGTCTGCGGCGGCCCGCTAGCCGGCCGGCGCCGGTACCCGGGCGTCCCCGGTCAAGCCTTGCTAGGAGTCGCTGCGCTCCTCCGGGTCGTCCTCGGACGTGATCACTTCGTCGGCCTCCCCGTACTCGGCGTCCAGGGCGGCCTCCTCTTCCTCGGTGTCCTCGGCGTCGGCGAACGGCGACGGGCCGTGCGGGTTCTCGGCGCGCTCGACGAGCTCGGCCTCGGCCTCCTCGAAGCCCTCGGCCTCTCCGCCTCCGCCCTCCTCGACCGCGCGCCACGACTCGGGGGTCTGGCCGGCCGGCAGGTCGTCCTCCTCGACGTACTCGAGCGGGTCGTCCTCGCCGGGCGCGTGCTGGTAGGGGTCGCCGCCGATGCGCGCGGCGTCGGCCGCGGCGGCCTCTTCCTCTTCGCGTTCGAACTCCATGGCCGGTTCCTACCGGAGGCTGCCGCGGCCCAAACCGCGGCGTACGATCGCGGCGAGCGCCGCGGGCGCGAGCGGATCGAGCGCGAGCGCCTGGGCATCCGCGATGGAGGCCAGGCGGCGCTCGCTGCGCAGGATCCCGAGCTCGAGGCCGCGTTCGGCGAACGCCTGGAGCATGCCGCCCGCGAAGCCCGCCGCCACGAGCTCGAGGAGCTCGTCGTCGACCCGGGGCGCGGCCACGAGGTACGGGCGCGCGTCATGGGCCGAGCCGACGGCGACGTCGACCCCGTGCGCGAGGTCGTCGAGCGCCGCCGCGGCGACCTCGGCGTCGAGCCCCGGCACGTCCGGCGCGACGAGCAGGATCGGGCCGTCGTGGCCCTGGAGCGCGGCCGCCGCAGTCGCGAGCGTCGTCGCCTCGAAGGCTCGCCCGGGAGCGACGGCCGCCGCCCACCGCCGCGCCCGCGCGGCGAGCTCCGCCCGCAGGCGATCCGACAGCTCGGGTCCCAGTAGCGCGTCGAGGCCCGGGTCGCGCGGCGCCGCGAGCGCGCCGACGACGGCCGCGGCCACGGGCCGGTCAGTCCCAGGCGAAATGGCCGCCGACCGGCGCGAGGTGCTCGTCGTTCACGCGCGGCAGCGCGGCGGAGAGCGCCCGAGCGAACACCCCGGTGCTCGATTCGATGAGGCGGATCAGCTCCTCCATCGGCGTCGGGTCGTCGGGCTTGACCCCGTTGGCGTAGTCGGTCGCGTACCCCAGCAGCGCGTAGGGGATCCCGGCCTCGCCGGCGAGGACGGTCTCCGGGCCGGCGGTCTGCGAGACGCCGGTGACGCCCGCGGCGGCGAGCGCGGCGATCTCCGAGCGCGTGTTGAAGCGGGGGCCGTCGACGTGCCCGTAGGTCCCGCCGTCGCGCACGGGCACGCCCGCGTCGCGCGCGGCCTCGAGCAGAACGCGGCGCAGCGGGCCGGCGAAGGGGTCGCCGAAGACCCAGTGGCCGCGCCCGGGAGCGCCCGGCTCCGTGTGCAACGTGCACAGCGACCCGTCTGGGAGTCGGTTGGCCGGGAAGTGCAGGTCGTCGAAGACGACGAGCGACCCGAGCTCGAGCTCGGGGTCGACCGCGCCGCAGACCGTGGCGGCGAGGATCGCCCGCGCGCCGAGATCGCGCAGCGCGACGAGGTTCGCCTGGTGCGTGACCGCGCTGCTGAGGCGCCGGTGGCCCTCCCCGTGCCGGGAGACGTGGAGCACCTCGACCCCGGCGAGCGTTCCCTCGCTCACGAGCGCCGGTCCGAACCGGGTCGCGACCTCGCTCGGGCCGTCCGCCTCCAGGCCGGGCAGCGCGTAGGTCCCCGAGCCCGTGATGATCCCGATGCGCATGGCCGCGGGATCGTACGGCGCAACGGCTACGGCGCGCCGTCGGCGGCGTCGACGCCCTGCGGGGGCGCTGATGCGGCGGGCTGATCCTGCTCGGGCGGTGCGGCCGCCGCCGGCTGTGCCGGCTGGGCGGGGGCGGTCGCCGCGGGCTTGGACGCCGCCGGCTCGG
>DATNGY010000343.1:0-2715 GCA_035605735.1 Solirubrobacteraceae bacterium | reverse complement strand
CCGGCGCTGCGCGGCCTGCCGGCCGCCTCGGTCGTCACCACGCGCGACGGCGGCGTCCCGCCGCGCAAGCAGTACGAGCTCGCCCGCCTGCTCGACGCCCCGACGTTCGCGACGCCGGTCGACCACCTCGGCGTCTCGCTGCAGCACGAGAAGTTCCGCCCGGCGCTGCTGGACGCGCTCGCGTCGGTCGCGTCGCGGCTCGAACCGGCGCGCGCCGAGCAGGCAGCGTAGGCGCGTCAGCCGGCGGCCCGCTGGACCGCCTGCGGGACCGGGGCGGGCTCGGCCGGCGGCAGGTACCCCCAGGCGCGGCACAGAGCGAGCAGCGACGGATGGATCTCCTCGACCGGGGGCGGCGGATCGGGCGGCTGGACGTTGCCGGAGCGGATCTTGTCCTTCCAGTCGCCCAGCCCCACCCGGTAGCGCCCGTGCTCGAAGCGCCCGTAGTCGATCATCCCGGGCTCCCACGGCACGCCGAGGAACGCGCACAGCTCGCGCGTGACCCTCTCGGGCTCGCTCGCGAGCTCCTCGTAGCGCACGGTGAGGCCCGGATACTGGTGGCGCGCCATCTCGAGCGCGTCGCCGTACATGCGGATCACCTTCGCGTTCCTGGCCGGCGAGTCCCCTTGCCGCGTCGCGGCGCGCGAACGCTCGATCGCGCCGGGGTGGCGCAGGAGGAAGATGAAGCGCGCGTCGGGCCAGCACTCGAGGATGTCCGCGGCGATGAGGACGTCGTTGGGCGTCTTGTTGACGATCAGCGGCTTGCCGCTGAACTCGAGCTCGCGATGGAGGATGCGGTCCCAGAGCATGAAGCGCATGGTCCGCCGGTCGAGGCGCGACTCCTTCAGCGCACGCGCCGAGTACTCCGAGCCGATCGTCACGCCGATGTCGCGCAGGTGCAGCTCCTGCGGGGACAAGATCTGGGAATGGCTGTCCAGGAGCACGCGCAGGAGCGTCGAGCCCGAGCGCGTCGGGCAGAGGATGAACGCGGGCTGCGCGACGAGGCGCTCGCCGACGCCGCGCGGACGCCGGCGGCTGCCCGCCCGGCGCAGCTCGTAGCCGACCGTGCGGCGCATGCCGGCGTTGAGGGCGTCCTTCGCCTTCACGGCCTCCCAATCTACGATGCCCGACGCATGCGCGTCGCGCCCCCAAGACTCGCCGTCGGACCCCCGTGAGCCTCAGCCACCTCGAGCGGCTCGAAGCCGAGAGCATCCACATCATCCGCGAGGTCGTGGCCGAGTGCGAGCGCCCGGTCATGCTCTACTCGATCGGCAAGGACAGCTCCGCGATGCTGCACCTCGCGCTCAAGGCCTTCCACCCCGGCCGCCCGCCGTTCCCGCTCCTGCACGTGGACACGACGTGGAAGTTCCGCGACATGTACGCGTTCCGCGACCGGATCGCCGCCGAGCACGGGCTCGAGCTCATCGTCCACGTCAACGAGGAGGGCGTGCGCCGCGGCATCAACCCATTCGACCACGGCTCGGCCGTGCACACCGACGTCATGAAGACCGAGGCGCTCAAGCAGGCGCTCGAGGTCCACGAGTTCGACGCCGCCTTCGGCGGCGCGCGCCGCGACGAGGAGAAGTCGCGCGCCAAGGAGCGCGTCTTCTCGTTCCGCTCCGCCCAGCACCGCTGGGATCCCCGCAACCAGCGCCCCGAGCTCTGGCGCCTGTACAACGCTCGCAAGCGCCCGGGCGAGTCGATCCGCGTCTTCCCGCTCTCCAACTGGACCGAGCTCGACGTGTGGGACTACATCGAGCGCGAGTCGATCCCGATCGTGCCGCTCTACCTCGCCGCCGAGCGCCCGGTCGTCGAGCGCGACGGCGCGCTCATCATGGTCGACGACGAGCGCATGCGCCTGGAGCCGGGCGAGACCCCGCAGCGGCGGCGCGTGCGCTTCCGCACCCTCGGCGACTACCCGCTGTCGGGCGCGATCGAGAGCGACGCCGACAGCGTCGCGGCGATCATCGCCGAGATGCGCCGCTCGCGGAGCTCCGAGCGCGAGGGCCGGGTCATCGACCACGACGGGGCGGCCTCGATGGAGCGCAAGAAGCAGGAGGGATACTTCTGAGCGCCACGGTCACCGACACGCCGCTGCTGCGCTTCATCACGTGCGGAAGCGTCGACGACGGCAAGAGCACGCTCGTCGGGCGGCTGCTCTTCGAGTCCGAGCTCGTGCCCGACGACCACGTCGCGGCGCTCGCGGTCGACTCGCGCCGGGCGGGCACGCGCGGCGGTGAGCTCGACTACGCGCTGCTGCTCGACGGGCTCGCCGCCGAGCGCGAGCAGGGCATCACGATCGACGTCGCCTACCGCTACTTCGCGACCGCACGGCGGTCGTTCATCGTCGCCGACACCCCCGGCCACGAGCAGTACACGCGCAACATGGTCACCGGCGCCTCGACCGCCGACTGCGCCGTGCTTCTGCTCGACGCGCGCAAGGGTGTGCTCACCCAGACGCGGCGCCACCTCTTCCTGGCGACGCTGCTCGGCGTCCACCACGTCGCGCTCGCCGTCAACAAGATGGACCTCGTCGGCTTCTCGCCCGAGCGCTTCGCCGAGATCGAGGGCGAGCTCCGCGCGCTCGCCGCCGAGCTCGGCATCGAGGAGCTCACCTGCATCCCGGTCTGCGCAGTCGACGGCGACAACGTCGTGAGCCCGAGCGAGCGCACGCCGTGGTACGAGGGCCCGACCGTGCTCGGCTACCTCGAGACCGTC
>DATNGY010000342.1:0-6406 GCA_035605735.1 Solirubrobacteraceae bacterium | reverse complement strand
GTGCTCCTGCGCGAGTTCCTGCACCGCTCGGGCGCCCTGCGCGCGGTCGCGCTCGTGGAAGGGGCGCCCGGCGAGCAGCCCGCGGTCGTCGACTGCGCCCGCCTGACCCCGATCGAAGTAGACCTCGGCGAGCGCCGCGTCGCGCTTCCGCACGCGCTCGAGCTCGATGCGCCGCCGCCCGACCTGCCCGAGGTCCGCCGGCTGCCGCCCTTCGACGTCGATCGCGCCGAGGCGACGATCAGCGCGCCCCTGGGCGGCGTCGGCCACCTCGCCGACGGCGTCGCGGCGCTCGCCGCGCGCCTCGGCGGGCGCAACGTGGCGATGGTCCAGTTCGAGACGACCGATCCGGGCGCCCCGCTCGCGTTCACCGCCCGCGCGGACGCGAGCGAGCCGATCGTCGTCGCGCTCGGCGACGACGAGTACGAGTTGCCCGTCAGCAGCCGGCGTGGCGGCGCGGATCGCGGGGGCAGCGATCCTGCGTGACGTCGCCGTCGCCGTCGCCGTCCCGGTCGCGCTCGACGATCGCGTTGTACAGCAGCTCATACGTCTGGGCGCCGCCGCTGTCGGAGGGCCGTCGCTCCGGTCCGAGCGGCGGGCTCCAGCGCTCGAGCGACGTGCCGTCGGAGTAGGGCGCGCTGCCGTACGCGCCGACCGAGAACTGCAGGCCGACGGCGTCGCCTCTCCTGATCCTCACGCGCGTGCGGAAGTCGTGTCGCGCCGTGCTCGTGTCGCGTGCTCCCTTGCGAGCCGCAAGCAGCTGGCCGAGGGTCGCGCTCGGCGACGCCGAGCGCGAGCTCTGCACATTTCATCCGCTTGAGAGGATGCGCGGCGAGCCGGCGCGCTGCTGAACTGACCGAACCCCCCAGGAGGTCCGACCGCCATGACGTCCACCGAGAACCAAGCTGCCGAGGAAGCGCTGGCGCGCGAGCTCGACGTGCTCGCCCGGGAGTACGGAAACCGCTTCCTGCTCGAACCCGCGCCCGACCATCGGCTCCCCAAGCAGGGGATGCTCGCCGTCGACGCGATGCGCCTGCTCGGCGAGGAGCTCGTCCTCGACGGGATCCCGATGCGCAACCTGGCGACGTTCGTGACCACGTGGATGGAGCCCGAGGCGCAGCGCGTCATCGCCGACAACCTTCACCGCAACTACATCGACCACGCCGAATACCCGCAGACGGCGGAGATCGAGCAGCGCTGCATCCGGATGCTCGCCGACCTCTTCCACGCGCCCGGGGAGACGACCGGCACGCGCACCCAGGGCTCGTCGGAGGCGATCATGCTCGGCGCGCTGTCGCTGAAGTGGAAGTGGCGCGCGCGGCGGGAGGCGGCCGGCAAGGACACGGCGCGCCCGAACCTCGTCTTCGGGGGCGACGTGCACGTCGTCTGGGAGAAGTTCTGCCGCTACTTCGACGTCGAGCCGCGGATCATCCCGCTGCAGCCCGACAAGTACGTGATCGGCCCCGAGGACGTCCAGCCCCACGTCGACGAGAACACGATCGGGGTCGCCGCCGTCCTGGGCACGACGTTCACCGGCCACGCGGATGACATCGTCGGCATCAACGACCTCCTCGTGCGGATCAAGGAGGAGCGGGGGCTCGACGTGCCGCTGCACGTCGATGCCGCCAGCGGCGGCTTCGTCTGGCCGTTCCTGTACCCGCACAGCGAGTGGGACTTCCGCCTACCGCAGGTACGCTCCATCAACGTCTCCGGCCACAAGTTCGGCCTCGTGTACCCGGGGATCGGGTGGCTCGTGTTCCGCGAGCGCAGCGACCTGCCCGAGGACCTCGTCTTCTATGAGAACTACCTCGGCAAGCGCGATGCAACCTACACGCTGAACTTCTTCACCGGCTCCTCGATGGTGCTCGCCCAGTACTACAACTTCGTCCGCTTCGGCCACGACGGCTACCGCTACATCATGGAGACGATGAAGACCAACGCGCGGGCGTTGGCGGAGCGGATAGCCGCGGTCGGCGACTTCCGGCTCATCGGCTCCGAGCACGACGAGCAGCTTCCGCTCGTCGCCTTCCAGCTCGTCGGCGACCACGACTACGACGAGTTCGACGTCGCCTCGCAGCTCGCGGCCGAGCGCGGCTGGATGGTCCCCGCCTACACGCTCCCGCCCAACGCCGACCACGTGAAGATCATGCGTGCGCTCGTGAAGCTGACGCTCGGGCACACCCTCGCCGAGACCCTGGCCGACGACATCGCCGTGGCGTGCAAGGTGCTGGCCGAGAAGGGCGGCCTGCACGAGCACGACCGCAAGCGCGTCAAGACCGGCACCGGATACTGAGGCGGGCGCTCAGAGCTCGTCGATGAACGCGGCGACGAGCTCAGCGGTCGCCTCGGGCGCGTCGTCGAAGACGAAGTGGCTCGTGCCCGGGACGACCTCGAGCCGGGCGCCGGGCAGCTCGCGCTGCAGGCGGCGGGCGCCGGCCAGCGGGGCGAACGGGTCGTCCTCGCCCCACACGAGCAGCGCCGGCACGCCGAGCGTCGCGAGGCAGCCCTCGTAGCGGGCGAGCTTGCCGAAGTCGCCGGACCGGTAGAGCTCGAGCTGCCCGTGGCGGCGCTCGCGGTTGGCGAAGGCCTTGAAGTACTCGTCGAGCGCGGCGTCGGTGAAGGACGGCGAGATCGAGTGCAGGAGCGAGCCGAGGCTCCCGCGCGTCGCCGTCCCGACCAGCATCTCGCCCTGTCCGGGCGTCCGCAGCGAGCGCGCGAGCCCATGCCACTTGCCGTCGGGGAAGAAGCCCGTGCCGCTGGCGACGATCGCTCGGATCGACTGCGGGTGCTCGCAGGCCCAGCGCAAGCCGATGAGCCCGCCCCAGTCGTGGGCGACGAGCACGACGGGACCGAGGCCGAGGCGATCGTGCAGGACGTCGACGGCGTGGAGCTGGCGCTCCCACGTGTGCGGCGGGTCGTCGGGTGAGTCGCCGAAGCCGAGGAGGTCGGGCGCGACGCCGCGCCAGCCGCGGGCCGCGACCGCGGCGAGCACCGGCTCCCACATGAACGACGACTGGGGGTAGCCGTGCACGCAGAGGACCGTGCCGCGCGGAATCCCCTCCGGCCCGTTCTCGCGGTAGGCCAGCACCGGCCGAGCGTACCGGCGCCGGGCGGATCTCACATCGGCGGGTCCGCACGCGTCGGATGGGCATGAGCCGCTCGACGCCGAACGTCCAGCCCCGCGGTCCCGCCGTCGCCGGCAGGGCCTGGTTGCTCGCAGTGTTGCTGGTGGGACCGTTCATGGCGCAGGCCGACGCAACGATCGCCAACGTCGCGACGCCGTCGATCCGTGCCGATCTGGGCGCGTCGGGAGCAGCGCTGGAACTGGTGATCGGCGGCTATCTGATCGCCTTCGCGGTGCTCCTGATCACCGGCGCACGGCTGGGCCAGACGCACGGCTACCGGCGTGTGTTCCTCGCAGCGATCGCGACCTTCGGCCTGACGTCGCTGGCGTGCGGGCTGGCGCCGAGTCCGGCGGTGCTGGTCGCCGCGCGGGTGGCGCAGGGCATCAGCGCGGCGCTGATGTTCCCCCAGGCGCTGAGCGGGATCCAGCTTAACTTCGACGGCCGCGACCGTGTGCGAGCGATCGGTCTGTACGCGGGCGCGCTGTCGGCCGGAGCGGTGGTCGGCCAGATCCTCGGCGGAATCCTGATCTCGGCCAACATCGCCGGCAGCCAGTGGCGGGCGATCTTCCTGATCAACGTCCCGATCGCGGCGACCGCGGTCGCCGGGGGACTGCGCCACCTGCCCGGCGACGACCGACACCCGTCGCGGCAGATCGACCTCGTCGGGGTCGCGACGCTCACCACCAGTGCGCTGCTGCTCGTGCTGCCGCTGGTGCTCGGACGCGTGGAGGGTTGGCCGTTGTGGACGTGGATGTGCCTGGCGGCGAGCGTCCCCGCCTTCGCGCTGTTTCTTGCCGCGCAGCGGCGCGTGGCCTCGCGCGGCGGCGCGCCGCTGGTCAACGTCGGCGTCCTCTCGCGGCCCGCCGTGGGTTGGGCGCTGCTCGCGCTGCTGATCGCAACCGGCACCTACTACGCGCTGCTCTTCACCCTCGCGCAGTACTTGCAGCAGGGTCTGGGGCACAGCGCGCTGGTCTCCGGACTCACGCTCGTTCCCTGGGTCGCCGCGTTCGGGGCGGCCGGACAGCTCGTCCGGCGCCTGCCCGCCCACCGCCTCGCGCTCGCGCCCGCCGCCGGATGCACGCTCCTCACCGCGGCCTACGCCGCGATCAGCGTCACGCTGTTCGCCGGCCACCACGACGAGAAGGTGCTGACGCTCCTGCTCGGGCTCGACGGGCTCGGCGGGCTCGGCCTCGGCATCAACTTCAGCGCGATCATCGCCCACCTCAGCGCCGCAGTCCCGGCCGGCTACGCCCCCGACATCAGCGGCGTGAGCTCCACGACCGCCGCCATCGGCGGCGCGCTCGGAGTCGCCGCCTTCGGAACCCTCTACCTCAGCCTCGCCCACCTCGGGGCGGAACAGGCCACCCACGCCTTCGCCGTCGCCACCGCCGCCTTCGCCGCAGCCACGCTGGTCGCCATCGTCGCGGCCCGGCGCGCCACGCTCCGGCTCCGGTGACCTGCTCGCGGCGTGGGCTGTCGATTTCGCGCAGGAGCAGGGCGCGCGGCGTGGAATCCCTGGCTCGGGTGTCTCTGCCGCCGCGCATCGCTCGGCCCGACGCGCCCGGCGGGTTTCGACGCGAACGCCTCCTCGCCGCCGGGCTGCTCGTGTTGAGCGTCTGCGCGACGATCGCGGTCGTCCGCCACGGCGGCGCCGCCGGGGCGGCCGACTCCGCGCGGCCGCCGGCCGCGCTGCCCCCGGGCCAGGCCTTCACGCTCACGTGGGGCGGCGACCTGACGCCGGGCTCGCGCTACGGCCTGCCGCCTCGCGGCGGACGGAGCCTGCTGGCGGCGGTACGCCGGCGTATGCGCCGCGCCGACCTCGCGACGTTGAACCTCGAGGGCACCTTCGGAGTCGGCGGGCGCTCGAAGTGCCCGGTCATCCCCAGCGCGACGTGCTTCGCCTTCCAGGCCCCGCCGCGCAACGCGCGGGCGCTGCGCAACGCCGGCGTCGACGTCGTCAACCTCGCCAACAACCACGCCTTCGACTTCGGCGCGACGGGCATGGGACAGACCGTCCGGGCCCTGCGCCGCGCGGGCGTGCGCTTCACCGGCCGCCCGGGCGAGATCGCCGTCGTACGCCTAAAGCGCGCCAAGGTGGCGTTTCTCGGCTTCGCCGCCTACCGCTGGGCCTCCCCGATCCGCGACCTCCCGACCGCGCGGGCGCTGGTCGCCACGGCGGCCAAGCTCGCCAACGTCGTCGTCGTCTTCATGCACGCCGGCGCCGAGGGCTCGGACAAGATCCACACGCCGAACGTCGACGAGCAGGCCTACGGCGAGCTGCGCGGCAACCCGCGCGCGTTCGCCCATGCGGCGGTCGACGCCGGCGCCGATCTCGTGCTCGGCTCGGGGCCGCACGTCCTGCGCGGCATCGAGCTCTACCGCCACCGCCTCATCGCGTACTCGCTCGGCAACCTCGGCGGCTATCGCAACTTCGGCGTGGGCGGGAACTCGGCGCTGAGCGCGCTCCTGCGCGTGCGGGTCGCCGCGGGCGGCGCGTTCGCGGGCGGCTCGCTCTTCTCGCTGCGGTTGAGCCTGAGCGGCATCGCGAGCGCCGATCCCACCGGGGCCGCGGGCCGGCTCGTCGCCGAGGTCTCGACCGAGGACTTCGGCGCCCGCGCGATCGCCGTCGGGCCCCGCGGCGCGCTCTCGGCGCGCCGTCCGGCTAGATGATCGATTCCGCGTGCGCGGGGTCACGGATGGCGGGCCGCGCACTGATCCGCAGCCAATGGCAGCGCCCGTGAGTATCCGGTTGGCTCAGCGTGGCCGCGGACGCCGCCTCGCCTGCCGGCCTCGCGGTGGCACTCGGCATCGAAGGGCGGCCCTCCTTGCCCAGCGACGACCTGGCGGGCACCGTGGCAGACCCGGGAGCCCGACCCCGTCTGAGGTCGAGTGGTCACGTCGGCGTCTACGACGCCTTAGGGACCACTCGACGCGCTTCCATACCGCGACATCCCGAGGGCGCGGCTCGAGGAATCGATCATCTAGCCGAACGGCAGCCCGTCGAAGCTCGCCGGCGGCCCCGGCCGCCACTTCGGAAACGGCGCGTAGGCCTCGCGCGACTCCGCGGTCTCGGTCTCGACGCCCGCGCCATGGCGCAGCGCAGCCTCCGAACGCGTGTAGGCGCCGCTGCCGCGGTGCGCGCGGGCGCCGGCCATGAAGATCACGCACGGCCCATCGCCGGCGCCGACGAAGATGTGCGCGGTGCCCGCCGGGCAGTGCACGAAGTCCCACGCCCGCAGGCGCCGCTCCTCGCCCTCCACGATCGCCAGGCACTCCCCGGACAG
>DATNGY010000341.1:0-2817 GCA_035605735.1 Solirubrobacteraceae bacterium | reverse complement strand
GGCCTCGGCCTCGGGATCGTCACCGCCTTCGGCCTGCGCGCGCTCTTCAAGGCCGTCGGCCTCGACCTGCCCTCCAACGGTACGGTCGTCGAGGCACGCACGATCATCGTCTCGCTGCTCGTCGGCACGATCGTCACGGTCCTCGCCGGGCTGGCGCCGGCGCTGCGCGCCACGCGCGTCCCGCCCGTGGCCGCGCTGCGCGAGGGCGCGGTCCCGATCGCCCACGGGCCGTCGCGGCGGATCACGATCCTCGCCGGCGTGCTCACGGCCGCCGGGGTGGCGCTCATGTGCCTCGGGCTCTTCTCGCCACCCAAGTCCGACAGCGCGACGATCTCGCTCATGGGCGGCGGCGCCGCGCTGACGTTCTTCGGGGTCGCCCTGCTGAGCCCGCGGCTCGTGCGGCCGCTGGCCAACGCGGTCGGCCGGCCCATCGAGCGGCTGACGGGGATCACGGGCCAGCTCGCGCGCGAGAACAGCATGCGCCAGCCCGGGCGCACCGCGGTCAACGCCGCCGCGCTCATGATCGGCGTCGCGCTCGTGACCTTCGCGTCGATCTTCGCCGCCGGCGCGCGCGACACGATCGCCAAGGCCGTCGACGACAACCTCAAGGGTCAGCTCGTCGTGCAGAACACCGACGGCTTCTCGTCGTTCTCGCCGCAGGTCATGCGCACGGTCCAGCGCGTGCCCGGCGTACGCGAGACGAGCAGCGTGCGCTTCTCGCAGGCGAAGGTGCGCGGCGTCAAGGGGAACACTGCGGTCTCGGGCATCACGCCGCAGACGCTCCCCGACGTCTACAAGCTCGAGGTCAAGAAGGGCCCGTCCGACGTCGTCGGTCGCCTCTCGGGCGACGAGGTGCTCGTGGGCAAGAACTTCGCCGACGAGCACTCGACGAAGCTCGGGCAGACGCTCGATGTGACCTCGGCGGTCGGCACGCATCTGCAGGCCCGTGTCATCGGCGTCGTCGACGACAAGGGCGGCCTGACGAACGCGCTCGTCTTCGACAACGCGACGCTCGCGCGCGCGTTCGGCGAGCGCAAGGACGCGTTCGGGATCGTCGGGCTTCGGCCCGGATCCAGCCAGAAGGACGTCAAGGCGGCGATCAAGCGCACGCTCGACCGCGCGTTCCCGTCGGCCGAGGTCCTGACCGCCAAGGAGTTCAAGGACGACATCGCCGGCCAGGTCAACCAGCTGCTCTACCTGATCTACGCGCTGCTCGGGCTGGCCATCATCGTCTCGCTCTTCGGGATCGTGAACACGCTCGTGCTCTCGATCAGCGAGCGCACGCGCGAGCTCGGGATGCTCCGCGCGGTGGGCACCTCGCAGCGGCAGGTGCGCCGGATCGTCCGTTACGAGTCCGTCATCACATCGCTCATCGGGTGCACGCTCGGGCTCGTGCTGGGTGTCGTCCTCGCCGTCCTCTTCACGCGGCCGCTGGACGACTTCATCCTCTCGATCCCGGTGGTGACGCTGATCGTCCTGCTCATCGCGGCGGGGATCGCGGGCGTGCTGGCGGCCGTGCTCCCGGCGCGCCGGGCGGCGAGGCTCGACGTGCTCGAGGCGCTGGCGTACGAGTAGCGGACGCGCGCGGGCAGTTCGCGGCGCCGCCCGGCATCGAGAGAAGGCGTCGTGCCCCGGCGAGATCCAGGTTTGACCCCGATGCGGCGCAAAACCTGGATCTCGACGCCCGTGGCGGCCTCGAGTGGCGGATTTTGCGCCTGGTGCGTGTCCGGTTCGCTCAGGTTGTGGGGCGTTCGGTTCAGGCGGCGCCCGTTCGGGGCGGCGTGCTGGCTTTGACGCCCATGTGGCGGTTTTCTCAGCACGCCGACCCGGCGAGCGGGTGCTCGCAGCGGACGCGTTGCACGCGCCGGCGCTCTCCCGCCCTCGATGCCGAGCGGCGACCGCAAGACTCGCTGCGCCGCGGCGTTCGCGCCAACCTGAGCGAACCGGATACGCACTTTGCGCCTATGTAGCGCACGATCCGCCACTCGATCGCTGGCGACCGCCGGACCGTCCCGGCGAGATCCAGGTTGGCTCCCGACGTGGTGGCAAAGCTCGATCTCGCCGGGCGCGTGGCGCTCCCCTCGACGGCGCTCAGGCGGCTGCCCGACCGCCCCGCCGGTACAGCGCCCACAGCAGCGCGCACAGCAGCGCCGCCGCGCCCGCGTAGCCGGTCTCCGCGCGCACCAGCTCGTCGTCGACCACCGGCACGAGCATCCACACGACGAAGGCAGCGGCGCAGGCCAGCCAGGCGGCCGCGGCGCCGTGCGCGTGGCCGCGGGCGAGCGCGGCCTGGTTGAGCGTCCCGGCGCACAGGTGCAGGCCCATCCCGACCGCGATGACCGCGAGGCCGACGCGACCGTAGTGGCCCCCGCTGCCGAAGACGAGGTCCATGAGCGCCGGGCCGGCGACGAGCAGGACGAGCGCGACCGCGGCCGCGAAGGCCGCGATCGCCAGGAGCGTGACGCGGATCGCGCGCGCGAACGCGGCGTGGCCCGCGGTCGCCTCGAGCCCGGCGAGGTGCGGCAACAGCGACGTCTGGATCGCCTGGAAGAGCTGCAGCGGCGCGCGCGCGATGAGCAGCGCGTTGAAGACGACGCCCGCCGCCGCCGTGGACGCCGTCGCGCTGACCGTGAGCACCGCGGCGTTCAGCAGCGTCTGCTCGGCGAGCTGGATCGCGGCGACCGACCCCGCGAAGGCGGCGCCCGCCCGCAGCGTCAGTCCCGCTGCGCCGGGCTCGCGCGCGCCGGCGCCGGCGTGGCGCGCGAGCGCCCACGGCACCACGAGCAGCGACACGACGGGAGCGGCGAGGATCCCCAG
>DATNGY010000340.1:0-5921 GCA_035605735.1 Solirubrobacteraceae bacterium | reverse complement strand
CCGCCGGCGAGCAGCGGCGCGACCGTCAGCAGCAGGTCGTCCACCAGTCCATCGCCCACGAGCCGGCGCAGGAGCGTCGGGCCGCCCTCGCAGAGCACGGCACGGACGTCGCGCTCGGCGCGCAGGTGCGCGAGCGCGGCGGCGAGCGTGAGCGCCCCGGGGGCGAAGCGCTCGACTGCGACCGCGGCCCCGCGCCCGGTCACGTCGCCCTCGGCTTCGGTGAAGACGAGCACGCGCGCGGCGGGCTCCGCGAAGAGCCCGATGTCGGTGGGCACGTCGAGGCGCCGGGAGACCGTCGCGACGAGCGGCTGCTCGTCGCGTCCGGCCGCGAGGCGCTCGGCACGGCACGGGTCGTCGAGGAGGTTCGCGTAGCGCTCGGCGCGCAGCGTGGCCGTCCCGACGAGGAGCGCATCGGCGGCGCAGCGCAGCTCGCGCAGGAGCGCGCGGTCGGCCGGGTTGCCCAGACCGACCGAGCGCTCGCCGAGCGTCGTGCGCCCGTCGGCGCTCGCGACCATCGCGGCGACGACGCGCGGGCGCTCGGCCGGCGGGTCCTCGCGCATGTGCAGCGCGCGCACGACGTCGCGCGCGCTGGCGGCGTCGGCATCGATCAGCGGCCGGAGCTCGTCGTCGGCCACGCGCGGATGCCGGCCAGGACGATTTCGAGGTGGCGGCGCCAGTCGAAGGACGGCTGGGCCATCGTCGCGCACAGCCCGCACATGAGCGCGGGCATGTCGTCGGCCGTGAAGTCGGCGCGGATCCGGCCCGCCGCCTTGGCGCGCTCGATGAGCGCGCCGCCCACGCGCAGGAGCTCGAGCCGCTCGGGCTCGGCCGCCTCCCAGACGCCGGGCTCGCCGCCGATCGCGTGCTGGACCGCGGCGTCGACGGCCATGATCTCCGCGTTGCGGCGGACGAGGCCCTCGAAGGCCTCCCACGGGTCGCCGCCGGCGGCCAGCGCCTCCTCGGCGTTGGCCCGAAACGTCGCAAAGCGCTGGGCGACGAGCTCGCCCATGAGCGCCTGCTTGTGCGGGAAGTGGCGGTAGACCGTCCCGACGCCGACGCCGGCGGCGCGGGCGACGTCGTCCATCTGCGCCTCGGGACCCTGCTCGCCGAAGACCGTGCGAGCGGCCTGGAGAATGCGCTCGCGGTTGCGGCGGGCGTCGGCGCGCAGCGGGCGCTCGGTGGGCGGGCTCGGGGCGGGCATGGTGACCGTTCTCTGACTTGGGACTTGAAAGCGGAGGCGCAGTTCCGCTACTGTGCCAGAAACGGAACCGGAGTTCAACTTCCGACAGGGAGCATTCTAGCTGTGGCACCCACCGTGACCCCCCGCACGAAGAACCTCGCCCTCGCCCTGCTCGCCTTGACGCAGTTCGTCGTCGTCCTCGACGCCGCGATCGTCAACGTCGCGCTGCCGTCGATCGGCAAGGCGCTCGACTTCAACCAGGACGACCTCTCGTGGGTCGTCAACGCCTACACGCTGACCTTCGGCGGCTTCCTGCTCCTCGGCGGCCGCATGGCCGACCTCCTCGGGCGCCGGCGGATGTTCATCGGCGGCCTGATCCTCTTTTCGCTCGCGTCGCTGCTCGGCGGGCTCGCGCAGTCCGACGTCTGGCTCGTCGCGGCGCGCGCGGCGCAGGGCCTCGGCGCCGCGCTCGTCTCCCCCGCCGCGCTCTCGCTCGTGACGACGATGTTCGCCGAGGGCGCCGAGCGCAACCGCGCGCTCGGAGTCTGGGGCGCCGTCTCCGGAGCCGGCGGCGCCGCGGGCGTCCTCTTCGGCGGACTGCTCACCGAGTACGCGGGCTGGGAGTGGATCCTCTTCGTCAACGTCCCGATCGGCCTGGCCGCCGCGGCGCTCGCGCCGCGCCTGCTGCCCGAGAGCCGCAACGAGGTCCGCACGTCGTTCGACGTCGCGGGCGCGGTGTCGGTGACCGCGGGCCTCGCGCTGCTCGTCTACGCGCTCGTCGACGCCAACAACGCCGGCTGGGGCTCGCTGCAGACGATCGGCCTCACCGCCATCGCCGTCGGGCTGCTCGCGACCTTCATCGCGATCGAGTCGCGCGCGCGCCATCCGCTCATGCCCTTCTCGATCTTCCGCCTGCGCACGCTGCGCGGGGCGAACGTCGTCGGGCTGCTCATCGGCATGTCGCTGTTCTCGATGTTCTACTTCATCTCGCTGTACATGCAGCAGGTGCTCGGCTACAGCGCGCTCAAGGCGGGCGTGGCCTACCTGCCGCTGGCGGTCGGCATCATCATCAGCGCCGGCGTGGCGTCGCAGCTCGTGACGCGCCTGGGCTTCAAGCCCGTGCTCATCGCCGGCCTGCTGCTCATCGCCGGCGGGCTCGTGTGGTTCGGGCAGGTGTCGGCGCCGGGCGGCACGTACCTCGGCGACATCCTGTTCCCGTCCCTGCTGGCCGCCTTCGGCCTCGGCTTCGCCTTCGTGCCGGTGACGATCGCCGCGGTCACGGGGACGAAGCCGAACGAGGCCGGGCTGGCCTCCGGGCTCATCAACACCGCGCAGCAGGTCGGCGGGGCGTTGGGCCTCGCGGTCCTCGTCGCCGTCGCCAACGGGCGCACCGACAGCGTGCTCCGCGGTGGCCAGCACAGCCTCGCGATCGCCCGCACCGAGGGCTTCCAGGACGCCTTCCTCGTAGGCGCGGGGCTCGCGCTGCTCGCCGCGATCCTGGCCGCGACGCTGATCTCCTCGCGCGACAGCCGCGAGCACGCCCGCGCCGCGCAGGCCGGGGTGGCGGAGGCCGTCGCCGCCTGACGGAGGTCCGGCGCGCCCCCATGGCAGCATGGGGGCGTGCCCGGCCCCGCCTCGCTCTGTGTCTTCTGCGGCTCTCGTGCCGGCGTCGACCCGGCGTACGCGCGGGCCGCGACTGACGTCGGCGCGAAGCTCGCGCGGCGGGGCATTCGCGTCGTCACCGGAGGCGCGCGGGTCGGCCTCATGGGTGCGGTGGCCGACGGCGCGCTGGGCGCGGGCGGGAACGTCACCGGCGTGCTCCCCCGGGGGCTCGTCGACCGCGAGATCCCTCACGAGGGCCTCGACGATCTGCGCGTCGTCGCGACGATGCACGAGCGCAAGATGCTGATGGCGGAGCTCGCGGACGGCTTCCTCGTCCTGCCCGGCGGGATCGGCACCTTCGACGAGCTCTTCGAGAGCTTCACCTGGGCCCACCTCGGCCTCCACGACAAGCCGCTCGGGCTCCTCGACGTCGCCGGTTACTTCGGCCCGCTCGTCGCGCTCCTCGACCACGCCGTGCGCGAGGGCTTCCTCTCCGCGACCACGCGGGCGCGCCTGCGCGTGGACGACGACCTCGACGCGCTGCTCGAGGCGTTCTAGACGGCCTAGACCGTCGCCCGCGGGCGTTCCCAGTTGCGCCGCGCGCGGTCGAAGGCGGCCCAGTCGATGGGCGCGGGCTCGAGCGGTCCGCGGCCCGGGCCGCCGCCGCCCCCGCCGCCGCCGCCGTCGCCGCCGTCCTCGTCGTCGCTCCCGCCGCGCACTAGCCAGGCCGCGAGGCACGAGGCCTCGATGCCGCCGACGATGAGCAGCGAGCCGGCGACGAGCGCGTCGGTTGCGAGCACGGCGAACGCGCCGCCCGCGTAGCAGAGGGCCGTCAGCGCGAGCAGCGTGCGCGCCAGCAGGCGATGCGATCCCGGCGCGGGCGCGCCGAAGAACGCCCTGAGCATCGAGCCGAGCAGGATGGCAGCGAGCGCCGCCTTTGTGATCGTCGGCAGGGCGGACACCGTCTGTATCGCGCACCCTACCCGGCCGCGGTGAGCGCGAACGCGAAAAGTGCTCGTGGACCGTGCGCGCCGAGAGGAGGCGACCGATTCGCTCCGCGGCGCCGTCCTAGGATCCGCCGCGACGATGCATCGCCCCGCCATCGCACGGCTCCCGCCGATCGCGGATCTCGCCGCCGCGCGGCGGCAGCCGCGGGCGCTGCGGACGACCGCTCATCGTCAGTCTCCGCTTCCGGACGGGCCCTGGATCATGGGCCAGAGCTGGGCGCGACTGCTCTTCGCCCACTGGCGCGTCCCCGCCGAGGCGCTGCGGCGCACGGTCCCCGAGAGCGTGCCGCTCGACGAGCGCGACGGATCGGCCTGGCTCGCAATCACGCCGTTCGTCGTGCGCGGACTGCGCGCGCGCGGGCTGCCGCCGCCGCCTTTCGCCGGCCGCTTCGCCGAGCTCAACGTGCGGACCTACACGACGATCGACGGTCGCCCGGGGGTCTACTTCCTCAGCCTCGACGCCGCCAGCCGCTTGGCCGTGGCAGGCGCCCGACGCCTGTATCGCCTGCCGTACTTCCACGCGCGCATGAGCGTGCGCGAGACCGGTGGGCGAATCGAGTACCGCAGTCGTCGCGCCTGCGCCGACGCGCCCGACGCCGTGCTGCGTGCCGAGTATGGCCCGACCGGCCCGGCGTTCGAGGCGCTCCCCGGCACGCTCGAGCACTTCCTGACCGAGCGTTACTGCCTGTTCACCGTCGATGGGCGCGGCCGCCCGCGGCGCACGGACATCCACCACGGGCCGTGGCGCCTGCATCCGGCGTCCGCGACCATCCACGAGAACACGATGGCCGCGTCGCACGGGCTCGACCTCGGCGGCCCCCCGGCGCTGCTGCACTTCGCGGCGCCCCAGGACGTCGTTGTCTGGCCGCCGCGCCGACAGCGGCCGATAGATGGTTGATTCCACGACCGCGCGCACGCGGATGCCACGGTCTCGCCGCGCCGGATCGCCGGCGCTGGTCCGTTTCTGTCGATGGCTGCGCCCGTGGGATCCGATTTGCTCGTGTGCGGCGCGGACGCCACGGCGCTTCCGGGCCTCGAGGTCGCGCTCCGCATCGAAGGGCGGCCCTCCCTTGCAGAGCGACGTGGCGGGCGCTGCGAGGCGCGTCGCGGCGGCGATGCGCGCCGCCGCCGGGCCGAGTGGTCCCGAAGGCGTCGATACGACGCCAGAGTGACCACTCGACCCGCTTCCAGGCGTGCCGCTGCCCGACGCCGCGGGCCGCGCGCTGTCCCTCGAAAGCGTGCCGACGAAGCCCACGGCGCCCCACCGCCCTCGACGCCGAGCCAAACGCGCCACAACCCCGAGCAAACCGGACGCATGACGGCGGATTCGAGCGCCGCCCGGTCCGACCAACGAGCTCCGCCCGTCGGTGCCCGACGATCCCGCGACCCACGCACACGCGGCCGCGGAATCGACCGCTTTAGAGCGCCTTGAGCTCCTCGGTGATCTCGCCGACGGAGGCTTTGGCGTCGCCGAAGAGCATCGCGGTCTTGGCGTTGTAGAAGAGCGGGTTGTCGATGCCGGCAAAGCCCGAGTTCATCGAGCGCTTGAGGATGATCACCGAGCTCGATTCGTCGACGTTGAGGATCGGCATGCCGTAGATCGGCGAGTCGGGCTTGGTCCGCGCGTCGGGGTTGGTGACGTCGTTGGCGCCGATCACGAGCGAGACGTCGGTCCGCCCGAACTCGCCGTTGATGTCGTCCATCTCCTTGAGCTGCTCGTAGGGGACGTCGGCCTCGGCCAGGAGCACGTTCATGTGCCCGGGCATCCGCCCGGCGACGGGGTGGATCGCGAACTTGACCTCGATGCCCTTGGCCTCGAGCAGCTTCGTCATCTCGCGCACCGCGTGCTGGGCCTGGGCCACGGCCATGCCGTAGCCGGGGACGACGACGACCTGGCGCGCGTACGCCATCTGGACGGCGGCGTCGGCCGCGCTCGTCGAGCGCACGGTCCGCTCGACGCCCGCGGCGTCCGGGCCGCCGCCGGCCGTGACGACGCCGCCGAAGCCGCCGGCGACGATGCTCGGGATCGAGCGGTTCATGGCGTCGGCCATCAGCCGCGTGAGGATCGTGCCCGAGGCGCCGACGATCATGCCCGCGCCGATCAGCGAGGTGTTGTTCAGCGCCATGCCGGT
>DATNGY010000339.1:0-2166 GCA_035605735.1 Solirubrobacteraceae bacterium | reverse complement strand
CGACAGGCCCTGGGAGTCCAGGAACTCGCGGACTTTCTCGGCGCCCTTGTCGGTGAGGTTGACGCCCTTGGCGTGATAGGTGATCTCGGTCCCGGCCATGCTTCAGCAAATATAGCGATCGCTTGACGGGTGATTCCAAATCACCGTGCATCGCCAGCGGCGTGGATCCTCGTGCCCGGTGTCGACCCCGCACGGCGAGGCGCGCCGCCGCGCGTGCGGGAATTTGGAATCAACCATCTACCCTTGACGGGCGCATGCCCACCGCCGCCGAGGTCAAGGCCCGCATCGAGGCCGCCATCCCGGGCGCGACCGCGGAGGTCTCTTCGCCCGACGACGTGCACTTCAGCGCGCGCGTCGTCGCCGGCGCGTTCGCGGGCAAGAGCCGGCTCGAGCAGCACCGCCTCGTCTTCGACGCATTCGGCGAGGGCGAGCTCGGCGGCGCGATCCACGCCCTGTCACTCAAGACGGAGACGCCATGACCGACCAGGCTTCAAACCCCATCCGCGACGCGATCGCCGAGGCGATCGCCGACAACCGCGTGATCCTCTTCATGAAGGGCACGCCCGACCAGCCGATGTGCGGCTTCTCGGCCCGGACCGCGGCCGCCGTGCAGTCGACCGGCGTGGCCTTCGCCGCGGTCGACATCCTCCCCGACCCGCGCATCCGCCAGGAGCTCTCGGCGCTCTCGGACTGGCCGACGATCCCGCAGCTCTTCGTGGACGGCCAGCTCGTCGGCGGCGCCGACATCGTCGCCGAGATGTACGCGAGCGGCGAGCTGCACGAGACGCTCGGCGTCGAGCCGCCCGAGGACGGTCCCGGCGCGGCGCCGGAGGGCGAGCCGCCCGCGCGCGGACCCGCGCCGCTGGGCATCGACAACCGGCTCTCCTAGCGACCGGCGGGCGGCGATGACGGACTTCCCGACCGTCCGCGTCGCCGCCGTGCAGGCCACGCCGGTCGTCCTCGACGCCGCGGCGACGGTCGCCAAGGCGGCCGCGCTGCTCGACGAGGCCGCTGGGCGCGGCGCCGAGCTCGCGGTCCTGCCCGAGACGTTCGTGGCGCTCTATCCCTCGAACGCCTGGGCGAAGGGCGCCGCGAGCTTCTCGGGCCAGGACGAGCTCTGGGAGCGGCTCTGGGAGCAGGCGGTCGACGTCCCCGGGCCGCTCGTCGACGAGCTCGTCGCCGCCTGCGCGCGGACCGGCGTCCTCTGCGCGATCGGCGTCAACGAGCGCGACGCGCAGCGGCCCGGCAGCCTCTACAACACGCTGCTCCTGCTCGGCCCCGACGGCATGCTGCACAAGCACCGCAAACTCATGCCGTCGATGCACGAGCGGCTCTTCCACGGCATCGGGTCGGGCGCGGACCTCGCCGTCGTCGAGACCTCCAGGGGGCGGATCGGCGGCCTCATCTGCTGGGAGAACCGGATGCCGCTCGCGCGCTACGCGGTCTACAGCGGCGGCCCGCAGATCTGGTTGGCCCCCACCGCCGACGACTCCGACGGCTGGCTGGCCACGGTGCGCCACGTCGCGATCGAGTCGGGGGCGTTCGTGGTCAGCGTGCCGCAGTACATCCCCGGCTCGGCCTTCCCGGACGACTTCCCCGTCGCGATCGACCGCGAGCGGATCTACGGCCGCGGCGGCGCGGCGATCGTCGAGCCCACCGAGGGCGAGGTCATCGCCGGCCCGCTCTACGACGGCGAGGGGATCCTCGTCGCCGACTGCGACCTGCGCGCCGGGCTGCACGCCAAGCGCTGGTTCGACGCGGTCGGCCACTACGGCCGCGAGGACGTGCTCCTCCCGGCCGCGATCCCCGGCGCCTGATGGCCGTCGCCGCGCGGGCGCACCCGGCGCTGCGCTGGGACGGGCGCGTCCTGGCGATCCTCGACCAGACGCTGCTGCCCGCGCGCGAGCACTGGGTCGAGCTCGAGGGCGCGGCCGACACCACGGCCGCGATCCGGCGGCTGGCCGTCCGCGGCGCCCCGCTCATCGGCATCGCGGCCGGCTACGGCCTGGCCATGGAGGTCGCGCGGCGTCCGGGCCCGGGGCCGCTCGCGGAGGCGGCCGCGCTGCTGGCGGGCGCCCGGCCGACGGCCGTCAACCTCGGCCGGGCCGTCGAGCGCGTCCGGGCCGCGGCGCTCGCCGCGGAGCCGGCGGGCATGGCCGCCGCCGC
>DATNGY010000338.1:0-2088 GCA_035605735.1 Solirubrobacteraceae bacterium | reverse complement strand
CGCGACGTGAGATTCCGGGCGTCGAGGAGGCGAGGAGAGCGGAGCCCGCGTGGCCCGCCCGCACGCGGGCCCGCGCCCGGCCCACCGGGAGTGAGTGGGAGGTTTCCTCTCTCCATGAGCGGAAACTTCCCACTCACGCTCCCAGCCGGCCGCGCGACCAACAGCCCAGAGCTCGTGAAACCTGCGCAACGGCAGCGTCAGGGCACGGCGCGAGCGGCCCGCGGCGCCCGACCGCCGCTAAACCACCCTGAACGACCGGATCGGGCTCACGATGTGGCAGTTGCGCACGGTCGGCACGGAGCAGTCGATGTGGTGGGCCTGCCACCAGTAGGTGCCGGGGCGCTGGAGGAAGTACGTCGGGAACGTGTACAGCGGTGGCCTGTACGTGTAGCGGCCGTGGGCGCGGCGACGCATGTGGGAAAAGGCGCCGCTGGGGCCGCGATCGATCTGCAGCTCGCCGTGCTTGACGCGCTTCTTGCTCGAGATCGTGATCCAGACCTCGTACTTGCGGGCGTTGACCGAACGGTCGCGAACGGAGAACGTGGGTCGCGTGCCGTGAGCGATCACGGCGTGCTTGCTCGGCGTGAGGAGGGTCGGGCCGACGGCGGCGCTCGCGACGGCGGGCGCGGCCAGGAGGATGAGAACGAGCGCGAGGGCCGCCAGCAGGTGGCGGCCCAGACCGTGGTGCTGCACGCGGACTCCTTCGGGTCGAGCGAACAGGCGCCGACAGGCTAGTGATTCCGCCCGCAAGTACCCACACCGCCAGGCGGCCGCTGATCGCCGCCTGGCGTCGTGCGACCACCGCCTGCGGCCGGCGGTGCCCGCGTCGGGGCAATGGCGCTGCCAGTGCTCCCGGGCCGGACGGGTCCTTCTCTCGCCAGCCGGCGCCGGCGACCACCTGGACGGCGCACGTACCTACGTGCGGAACCACAAGAGAGCAGCGGCCACTCGCGCGGCGCGGGTCACTCCGCCGCCGGCAGGCGCACCTCGAAGACCGCGCCGCCGCCGGGAGCGTCACGGGCCGCGACCGTCCCGTGGTGGGCCTCGACGATCCCGGCGACGATGGCGAGGCCGAGCCCCGCGCCGGCGCGCCCGCGCCCGCGCCCGGGCTCCGAGCGCCAGAAGCGCTCGAAGAGCGCGTCGCGGTCGACGTCCGCCGGCAGGCCCGCGCCGTGGTCGCGGACGCTGAGCCTGACCTCGCCTCCGGCACGCGTGACGGCGAGCTCGACCGCGCTGCTCGCGGGCGTGTGGACGACGGCGTTGCGCAGGAGGTTCGCGAGGACCTGGCGCAGCTGGTGCGCGTCGCCCGCGACGAGCGCCGGGCCGTCGGCCTCGACGGCGATCGGCCGGTCGGGCGCGGTCGCGCGTCCGTCGTCGGCGGCGTCGCGGGCCAGCGCCGCGAGGTCGACGGGCGCGTGCGGAACGTCGGGGACCTGATCCAGGCGGGCGAGCGTCAGCAGGTCGTCGACGAGGACGCCCATCCGCGCGGCCTCGTCCTCGATGCGCCGCATCGCCCGCTCGACGTCGGCCGGGCGCCGGGCCGCGCCCATCCGATGCAGCTCGGCGTAGCCGCGGATCGAGGCGAGCGGCGTGCGCAGCTCGTGGGAGGCGTCGGCGGCGAAGCGACGCAGGCGCTCCTCGCTCGCGCGGCGCTCGGCGAACGCCTGCTCGAGGCGGTCGAGCATCGCGTTCAGCGAGGCGCCCAGGCGCCCGACCTCGGTCCTCGGGTCGGTCGGCTCGACGCGCCGCGACAGGTCGCCGCCGGCGATCGCCGCGGCCGTGTGCCCGATGCGGTCGAGCGGGAGCAGCCCGACGCGCACGACGAGCCACGAGACGACGCCGAGCGCGAGCAGCACGCCCCCGATGACGAGCCCCTCGACGACGAGCAGCCGGCGCAGCGTCTGGTCGGTCTCCGCGAGCGGCACGGCGGCGACCGTGAGCCCGCCGTCGAACGGCGCGCTCTCGGCGTACGCGCGGTAGCGCGTCCCGTTCGCGCTCGCGACGGTGACGAGGTCGCCGCTGCGCAGGTCGCTCGGCAGCTTCGGCACCGCCGCACTGCCCTGCCCGAGGTCGACGAGGAAGCCGCCA
>DATNGY010000337.1:0-5944 GCA_035605735.1 Solirubrobacteraceae bacterium | reverse complement strand
TCCCGCACGCGCGGCGACGCGCCACGTCGCGCCAGATCGTCGCCGCGGCACCGCCGGCGAAGCCGGTGGTCCGCACTTGGCAATGGCACCACCATTGCCCCGCGCGGTCGGTCGGCGCCTGACACGACGATCCGCGCCGCCGCGCGCACGGATGATTCGGAATCAACCATCGGGCCGCTGCAGGAAGCGGACGACCGCGCGATGCACGCGTCCGGCCGGCTCCTGGGCGAGGACGCCGTGGCCGTCGCCGCGCGCGACGACGAGCGTGCCCCGGGACGCGGTGGCCGCCTCCTCGCGCGCCCAGGCCAGGGGCGTCGAGAGGTCGCGGTCGCCGGCGAGGAGGAGCACGGGGATCCGCGGCAGCTCGCGTGCCACCCGCCGCGGTCGCGGCACCGGCGGCCACGCCAGGCAGCTCGAGACGAAGCCGTTGCCGACGGCGGTGGCGACGTCGAAGGGCGCCACGTCGGGCGGTCGCAGGCGCGCGGCGGCCGCGCGCAGCGCCGCGCGGCGGCGAGCGAGGCGCGCGTCGGCCGGCCACGGCAGCCGCGACTCGGCGCAGAGCGTCGCCTCGTGCAGACCCTGGCTGAGGAACCCCGCGGGCGCGCGCTGGGCGAGCCGGACGTCGCGCACGAGGCGGCGCAGGGGTTCGCGGTCGCCGGCGCGGGCGGCGGTGAGCGCGGCGAGCACGCCGGGGAACGAGGGCGCGCCGACCGAGAGCGCGACGAGCGTGTCGTAGAGCGCCGGGCCGTCGCCGTCGCGGGCGACGACCGCGGCCAGGTCGCGTGCGGGGTCCGAGGCGCAGCGCCGCGCCGCGCAGAGCGCACGCAGGACTCGCCCGACCTCGCGCAGCGGTCGCGGGTCGGTCGCGTCGACGCCCGCGTGCGGCACGACGGAGTCCAGGACCAGGCGCCCGGTGCGGTCGGGGTGGGCGAGCGCGTAGCGCTCGGCGACAAGAGTCCCGTAGCTCGTCCCGAGCAGCGACAGGCGCGGCGCGCTCAGCGCGGCCCGCAGGTCGTCGAGGTCGGCGACGGTGTCCGCGGTCGTGTAGTGCGTGCGCCGTGGCCCGAGGCGACGCGCGCAGTCGCGAACCGCGGCGGGTGGCGGCGGCGTGAGGTCGGACGTGCCCATCGCCCGCTGCAGCGCCGGGCAGCGCAGCGCGCCGGCGCCCGTGCCGCGCTGGTCGACGAGCACGAGGCGGTAGCCGCGCGCCGCGGCGCCGAGGCGCGCGCGCGAGCGCCGGGCGAACGGCACGCCCGGCTGTCCGGGACCGCCGGAGAGGACCACGAGGACGCCCCGCGGCGCCCGCCGGACGTCCTCGACCGCGACGCGCAGGCGCAGCTGGTCGCCGCCGGGCGCCGCGCGATCGAGCGGCACGCGCAGCTTGGCGCACGTGAAGCGCCGCGCGCCTCGGCACGGCCGGCGGTCGGTCAGGTCCGGCGGCGGCCGGGCGGGGGCGGGCGCCGCGGTGCGCCCCGTGCCCGGGGCGGAGGACGCGCCGTGGCCGCCGCTGCACCCGGCGACGAGGAGCACGGGGACGGCGACGAGAGCTGCGCGGCGCACGACCCGAGGCTAGTGGGCCTTCTCGCAACGCTTGACCGGAAACGGCGGACGCCGATCCCGGCCCAACGCCCACGAGAAGACCCACAAGGCGGCGTGGCGCCCGCGCGCAGCTGCCACCATCTTCGAACGTGACGTCGCGCCCCCTGTCCCTCGCGTGCGCGGCCGCGCTCGCGCTCGTCGCCTGCGGCGGCACCGGCACAGCCACGTCGCCGTCCGCCCCCGACGCCGCCACGGCTCCGCCGGCGCGTCCTGCGGCCGCGTCCGCCGCGACGAACTTCGACTGGCCGACGTTCGGCCTCAATCCCGAGCGCACGAGCGCGACCAGCCGCGCCACGGGCATCACCGCGGCGAACGCCCATCGCCTGCGCCGCCGCGTCGTCGCGCTGCCGGGGACGGTCGACTCGACGCCGATCTACCTGCACGGCGTGGCCGTGCGCGGCCGCCGGCACGATGTCTTCGTCATGACGACGACCTACGGACGGACGCTCGCCGTCGACGCTGCGCGCGGGCGCATCCTGTGGACGTTCACCCCGCGCGGCTACGGCTCGTGGGCCGGGACCTACCGGATCACGAACGCGTCGCCCACCGCCGACAGCGACCGTCGCCACGTCTTCGCCGCGTCGCCGGACGGGCGCATCCACCGCCTCTCCCTCGCCAACGGGCGCGAGACGAGCGGCTGGCCGGTGACGATCACGCGGCTTCCGGCGCGCGAGAAGATCACGTCCTCGCTGTCGCTCGACGGCGGGCGCGTCATCGCGATGACCGGCGGCTACATCGGCGACGCGCCGCCCTACCAGGGCCACGTCGTCGCGTTCGATCGCGTCTCCGGCCGGATCACTGGGATCGTCAACTCGCTGTGCGCCGACCGCCGGGGGCTGCTCGTGCCGAGCAGCTGCGCGAGCTCGGACTCCGCGATCTGGGCGCGCGCGGGGGCCGCGGTCGGACCCGGCGGCGACCTCTACGTGGCGACGGGCAACGCGCCCTTCGACGGGCGCAGCGACTTCGGCGACTCCGTCCTTCGGATCACGTCCGACGTGCGGCGGATCGTCGGCCACTGGACGCCGGCCAACCAGCGCGTGCTCAACGAGACCGACTCGGACCTCGGCTCGACGGGCCCGATCTGGCTCGGCGGCCCCTATCTCTTCCAGTCCGGCAAGGACGCGCGCATCCATCTCCTGCGCAACCTGCACCAGGTCCAGGAGCTCGCGGCGCCCGGCGGCCAGCCGATGTTCACCGCGCCGGCCGTCGTGCGCGGCCGGTCGGGGACGACGGTCTTCGCGACCACGTTCAGCGCCACCGCCGCCTACGCGCTGCGCGGCGGGCGCCTGCGACAGCTCTGGTCGCGGCCGACGGCCGGCACGTCGCCGATCCTCGCCGGCGGCCTGCTCTACGTCTACGACCCGGGCGGCGCGCTCGTCGTGCGGCGCCCGGGCTCGGGACGCCGCGTCGCGCGCCTGCCGGCGGGGCCGGGGCACTGGAACAGCCCCGTCATCGGCGGTGGCCGGATCGCGCTGCCCGAGGGCAACGCGAACGACCATCGCACCGACGGGCGCCTGAGCCTCTACGTGCTGCCCTAGCCGTAGCCGTCCGGGCCGCCGCGTAGGTTGCGCGAACGCATGTTCGGCGCGACCGCGACCGCCCCCTGGCTCGACGAGCTCGACCCCGAGCAGCGTCGCGCGGCGACGCACGACGGCGGCCCGCTGCTCGTCCTCGCCGGCGCCGGCAGCGGGAAGACCACCACGCTGTGCGCGCGGACGGCCCACCTGCTGACCGCGGGGGTCGCCGGAGAGCGGATCCTGCTGCTCACGTTCACGCGGCGCGCGGCCCGCGAGATGCTCGGACGCACGCGCGCGCTCGTCGCCCGCTCCGTGCCCGGCGCCCACCGCGTCGTCGGCGGCACGTTCCACGCCGTCGCGCACCGCTTCGTCCGCGGCCACGCCGCGGCGCTCGGGCTGCCGCCGGGCTTCAGCGTCCTCGACCCCTCCGACGCCGCCGACGTCCTCGACCTCCTGCGCGACGAGCACGGCCACGCGCAGGGCCGGCGGCGCTTCCCGAAGAAGGCGACGCTGCTCGACGTGTACTCGCGGACGGTGAACGCCCAGCGCCCGCTCTCCGAGGTCGTCGCCGAGCACGCGCCGTGGTGCGACGAGCACCGCGAAGCGTTGAGCGCGCTCTACCGCGCCTACACGGCGCGCAAGCGCGCGATGGGCGCCGTCGACTTCGACGACCTCCTGCTCCTCTGGCGCGCGCTCGTCCGCGACGAGGTCCTCGGCGCGGGGCTCTCCGACGCCTTCGACCACGTGCTCGTCGACGAGTACCAGGACCTCAACGGCCTGCAGGTCGACAGCATGCGCGCGCTGCGCGCCCGGTGCCGCGAGCTGACCGCGGTCGGCGACGATCTGCAGGCGATCTACTCGTTCCGCTCGGCGTCGGTCGAGCACATCCTCGCCTTCGCCGAGCACTTCCCCGAGGGCGAGGTCGTGACGCTTGAGCGCTCCTACCGCTGCGCCCAGCCGATCCTCGACGTGGCGAACGCGCTCGCCGCCCAGGCCGAGCGGGCATACCCGCGCCGGCTGCGCGCCGAGCGCGACGGCGGCACGCGCCCGCGGCTCGTGTTCTGCCGCGACGAGGCGGCCCAGGCCGCGGAGGTCTGCGACCGGGTGCTCGAGGCGCGCGAGCACGGGCTGCTCCTGCGCGAGCAGGCGGTGCTCATGCGCACGACCCACGACTCCGACGCGCTCGAGCTCGAGCTCGCCCGGCGCCGCATCCCGTTCGTGAAGTACGGCGGCCTGCGCTACCTCGAGGCCGCCCACGTCAAGGACCTGCTCGCGCTGATGCGGCTGGTCGGTAACCCGGGCGAGGAGATCGCGTGGTTCCGGTTGCTGCAGCTCCTCGACGGGGTCGGGCCGAGCACGGCGCGGCGCGCCACGGGCGAGCTCGTGAGCGACGCCGCGCCCGCCGACCGGCTGGCGGCGTGGCCGCGGGCGCGCGAGCACCTGCCGCGCGACGCGCGGGAGGGCGCGGACGCGCTCGTCGCCGCCCTGCGCGAGGCGCGCGGACAGGTCCGGGCCGGCGTCGCGGCCGAGCGCCTGCGGGAGGCGCTCGCCCCGCTCGTGACCGCGCGCTACCCGGACGCCGCGACGCGCCTTCCCGACCTCGACGGGCTCGTCGCCGCGGCCGCCGAGGCCGGCGACCTCGAGCGCTTCGTGGCCGAGCTCGTGCTCGATCCGCCGCAGTCGAGCGCGGACTGGGCCGGGCCGCCGCACCTGGACGAGGACTGGCTCGTGCTCAGCACCGTCCACTCGGCGAAGGGTCTCGAGTGGGGAGCGGTCCATGTGCTCGCCGTCTACGACGGCAACTTCCCGGCGTGCCTGTCGGCCGGCAGCCGCGAGAGCGTCGACGAGGAGCGCCGCCTGCTCTACGTCGCGATGACGCGCGCGCGCCGCGAGCTGCACCTCTACGTGCCCGTGCGCTACTACCACCGCCCGAACGGCGTCGACGACGCCCACGGCCTCGGCAAGCCCTCGCGCTTCCTCACCGCCGACGTGCAGGCCTGCTGCGAGGTCGTGCGGCCCGTCGAGACGGCCGCCCCGATCGCCGCCAAGGACACGCGGCGCCGGATCGTGGCCTCCGTCGACGCGCTGTTCGATTGACGACGGCCACGGCGGCTCACCTCGGCGAGACGGACCCGGTGCGAGGAAGGCGATGGGGGGCGCGCGTCCGACGAGCCTCGTCGCGGGCGCGCGCCCGGCGTCAGTACTTCTCCACGAGGATCGTGTGCTGGCCGCGAGGTGGACGCTCGTAGTCCTGCTGCGGCGGTCGACGCGACAGCTTGATCGGCTTGGGAAGCACGTCCTCGTAGTCGATCGTGTCGAGGATGTGGGAGATGCAGTTGAGCCGGGCACGGCGCTTGTCGTCGGACTCGACCGTGTACCAGGGCGCCTCGGGAGTGTGGGTGTGCTGCATCATCGCGTCCTTCGCCCGCGAGTAGGCGACCCACATGTCGCGCGACTTGAGGTCCATCGGGCTGAGCTTCCAGCGCCGCTTTGGATCCGAGGAGCGCTTCTGGAAGCGGCGCTCCTGCTCCTCGTCGCTGACCGAGAACCAGTACTTGAGTAGCAGGATGCCGTCCTCGACCAGAAGCCGTTCGAAGATCGGGCACTGGTGGAGGAAGCGGCGGTGCTCCTCGGGCGTGCAGAATCCGAGCACGTGCTCCACGCCGGCGCGGTTATACCAGCTGCGGTCGAACAGAACGAGCTCGCCGCACGCCGGCAGGTGCTCGACGTAGCGCTGGAAGTACCATTGCTCGCGCTCGCGTTCCGTTGGACTCGGCAGCGCGGCGATGCGGGCGACGCGCGGGTTGAGATACTCCGTGATGCGCTTG
>DATNGY010000336.1:0-5560 GCA_035605735.1 Solirubrobacteraceae bacterium | reverse complement strand
CCGAGAACGCGGCGGGCCCCCGTCTCCGGGGGCCCGCCGTCATCCGTCGTAACTCGTGCGCCTGCTCAGGCGACGTCGCGGAGCTTCTGGGCCTCCGCGAGGGACTGCAGCTTCTTGAGCGACTGGTTCTCGATCTGGCGGATGCGCTCGCGCGTCACGTTGAACGTGCGGCCGACCTCGTCCAGCGTGCGGGGATGCTCGCCGCCGAGCCCGTAGCGCAGCTCGAGCACCCGGCGCTCGCGGTAGGAGAGGTTCTCGAGCGCCTCGCGCAGCGCCTCCTTCGTGAGGATCTCCGCGGCGCGCTCGTAGGGCGACTCCGCGCGCTCGTCGGCGATGAACTGGCCGAACTCGGACTCCTCCTCGTCGCCGACCGGCTTCTCGAGCGAGACCGGCGCCTGCGCCGAGCGCTTGATCGAGTCGACCTCCTCGGGGTCGATCCCGGTGACCTCGGCGATCTCGTCGGCCGTCGGCTCGCGCCCGAGCTCGGTCACCAGCTTGCGCTCGGCACGCCCGATCTTGTTGAGCTTCTCGACGACGTGGACGGGGATGCGGATCGTCCGCGCCTTGTCGGCGAGCGCGCGGGCGATGGCCTGGCGGATCCACCACGTCGCGTAGGTCGAGAACTTGAAGCCCTTGCGGTAGTCGAACTTCTCGGCGGCCCGGACCAGGCCGAGCGTCCCCTCCTGGATGAGGTCGAGGAACGGCAGCCCCTGGTTGCGGTAGTTCTTGGCGATCGAGACGACGAGCCGGAGGTTCGACTCGACCATCTTCTGCTTGGCGTCGAGGTCGCCGCGCTCGATCCGTCGCGCCAGGTCCACCTCCTCCTGGGCGGTGAGCAGGCGGACCTTGCCGATGTCCTTGAGAAAGAGCTGCAGCGAGTCGGTCGTCATGTCAGGCCGCAGGTCGAGCTGCGTCTTCGGCCGGCGGCGGTTGCGCTTGTCGGGCGCGCGCTCGACGTCCTTGGCGGCGGCCGCGGCCGGGTCGATCTCCTCGACCAGCTCGATCTCGGCCTTCTCGAAGAAGCCGTGGAGCTCCTCGACCTCGGACTCGTCCAGGTCGAGCTCCGCGACGGCGTCGGCGATCTCGGCGAACGTGAGGACGCCCACGGTCTGGCCCCGCGTCAGGAGGCCCTTGATCTCTTCGAGTTCCTGGAGTTCGACGACTGACATCAATATCCGTTCTTTGCGCGGCGGAGAGAGGGCCCGGTGTGCTGGGATCGAGCGCGCAGCACGACCGACCGTACGCATCGAGCGTAGCGCGAGATTCTACGTACTCCCGCGTGATCTACCCATAACGCGGGCGCGCGTTTCGGGCGGCGATGGAGGATCGACCGCGATCTCGCCGCCGAGCACGAACGGTGGCACGAGCGCGATGCGGTCGCCGCTCCAGAAGCGCCCCGGGTCGTACCAGCTCGGTGGCCGACGCTCGGGCAGCAGCCCCATCGCCTGGTACGTCGTCGCCACCAGCTCGGCGCAGTAGATCGCCTCGAGCGACGCCGAGCGCCGGACCCGCCCCACGAGCCACTGGCGCGCGAGCCCCGGCGTCGTCGGGAACGGCCGTCCGTCGAGGCGGTCGATGGTCCGCATGAGGCGGTCCTCGTGGCGCCGGACGAGCGGGCCCTCGAGCTGGCGCACCCAGGCGCGCTGGCCGTAGCGCTGCCTCCAGACCGCGACCGCGTCGGCCAGGCGGTGCAGCTGCACGCCGCGGTGGCGGGTGCCCGTCCAGACGTCGGGCAGCGAGCGGCCGCGCTCGGCGTGCCAGAGCAGCGGCGGCAGGTCGTCCAGGGCGACGACCATGCCGACGTGGTTGACCGGGCTGTTCGTGAGCGCCCGGATCGCGAGATCGGCCGCCGAGGAGCCTCGGAAGAGCCATAGGTCGCCGGTCGACGCGGTGGCGAGCGCGTCGTCGAGGTCGAGGCCCGCGCCGGACACGCGCGTACCCTACGCGGGCGATGCGGGTGCCCTGGAAGCTGGTCGGCCTTGCCGGCCTCGCGGGCGTGGCCGCGACCGGCGTGGTCGTCGCGCGCCGGCGCCGCGCCGAACGCGAGCTCGAGCCCGACGAGCTGCGCGATCTGCTGCACCGGCGGCTCGCGGAGGCCGGCGAGGGGCAGGACGCGCCCGCCGCGCATGGGGAATGATCCCCGCGATGGCAGAACGCGATCCCGAGGGCACCGAGCGCGACGTCCTCTCGAGCCTGCCGCGCACGCGCCCCACGCGGCGCTCGTCGAAGCGCGACGCGCCCGCCGGCAAGGCGACGACGCAAAAGGCCGCCGCCACCAGGCCGCGGCCGCCGGCCACGGGCGCGCGCCGCGCGCGCCCGGCCACGGCGGCTACGCCGGAGGTGCCGCCGGCGGGCTACGCGACGCCGCGCACGGAGCGCCCCGAGCACCACCACGGCCTGGTCGGGACGGCCGTCCAGGCGGTCGGCGAGGTCGCCGAGCTCGGGCTCGCGGTCGGCGCGCAGGCGCTCAAGGGCGCCCTGGGCCGTCTCCCGCGCCCCTAGATCGGGTTCAGGCCAGCCGGCGGGCCGCGCGCACGCCCTCGGCCGCGCGGTCGGCGAGCGCCCGCGGGTCGGTGCCGTCCTCCGGGCAGGCGGCGACGGCGACGCGCAACGAGAGCGCGTCCCCCGCTGCGCCGGCGGCGGCGACCGCCGCCGAAGCGAGCCGCTCGCCGAGCGCCAGGGCGGTTGACCGGTGGGCGCCGGGCGCCAGGACCCAGACGCGATCCGGAGCCTCGTGGATGAGCGTGTGGGCGGAGGGCAGCGCCTCGCGGACGGCGGCCTCCGCGGGGATCAGGCTCGCGCCCGCGTCGGCCTCGAGCACGAGGAGCGCAAAGGCCGCCGTCGAGTCGCCCGGGCGTGCGGCGATGCGCGCGGCCGCCCGCACCCACGGCCGGTCGCCCGGCTCGGGCACCGCCACGAGGCACGGCGTGCGCGCGCCGGGAGCAGGGTCGACGGCGGCCGCAGCCACGCGCTCGCAGACGACCGCGAGCCGCTCGGCCAGCGCGGCGGTGGCCTGGCCGTCGAGCGGTCCGAGCGCGTCGCGCAGCTGCCGCCAGGCGACCGCTCGCAGCAGCCCGACCGCCGCGACCGCGGCGGTCGGGTGACGCGCGCCCGCGAGCGCCCCCGCCTTTGCCGCGAGCCGCTCGCGATCGCCGCCGGGCTCGAGCCGCGCGAGCGCGCCGTCGGCGCCGACGGCCTCGAGCACGGCCGCGCAGAGCTCCGGGCCCTCCTGGGCGAGGCGGCCGGCGGGCAGCGCGCCCACCGCGTCGAGCGGCGCCTCCACCACCAGCGCGAGCAGCCACGCCTTCGCCGTCGCGCGACCGTCGGCGAGCGTCGCCGGGGGCACGCCCGCTACCGCCGGCGGCTGCTGCGTCGAGCCCATCGCGCGTTGCATACCACCTCGAAACCGAGCCGTGGCGCCGCTCTTGCGATCATCGGCGCATGGCCCTGCTGTCGATCGACGACGCGCGCGCTCGCGTGCTCGCCGCCGCCGCGCCGCTCGCGGCCGAGGACGTCGGCGTCGGCGAGGCGCTCGACCGCGTCCTGGCCCAGGACGTCGTCGCGGCCGCCGACGTCCCGGGCTTCGCGAACAGCGCGATGGACGGCTTCGCCGTGCGCTCGGGACCGGCCGGGCGCCGCCTGCGCATCGTCGGCGAGTCGCGCGCGGGCGCGCCCGCCGCGGCCGCGGTGGCCGAGGGTGACGCGATCCGCATCTCCACCGGCGCGCTGCTGCCCGCGGGCGCCGACGCGGTGCTCGAGGTCGAGCGCGTCGCCGTCGCCGACGGAACGGTCGAGCTCGGCGACGACGTCGCCGCGGGGCGCAACGTCCGGCCGCCCGGCGACGACCTGCGCGCGGGCCAGGTCGTCCTGCGCGCCGGTACCCGGCTCGGGCCGGCGGAGCTCGGCGCGGCGGTCGGCGCCGGAAGCGGCTCGCTGCGTTGCGCGCGCCGCCCGGCGCTCGCGATCGTCGCCACCGGCGACGAGCTCCGCGCTCCGGGGGAGCCGCTCGCGCCCGGGCAGCTGCACGACTCCAACGGGATCACGCTCGCGGCGCTTGCCGCCCGCGCCGGCGGCGACGTGGTCTTCGCCACGCGCGCGGCCGACACGCCGGAGGCGACGCGCGCGGCGATCGGCGCCGCGCTCGAGGCCGACGTCGTCGTCCTCAGCGGCGGCGTCTCCGTGGGGCCCCACGATCACGTCAAGGGCGCGCTCGACGCGCTCGGCGTGCGCGAGGCGTTCTGGCGCGTCGCGCTGCGGCCGGGCAAGCCGACGTGGTTCGGGACGCGCGACGGGCGGCTCGTGTTCGGGCTGCCGGGCAACCCGGTCTCGTCGATGGTCACGTTCCTGCTCTTCGTCCGCCCCGCGCTGGCGCGACTGCAGGGGGCGCCGGCGCCGCCGCCGCGGCTGCGCGCGGAGCTCGCCGTCGCCGTCCCGCGCCGCCCCGAGCGCGACGAGTGCGTGCGCGTGCGCCTCGAGGAGGGCCGCGCCCGGCCGACCGGACCCCAGGGCTCGCACCAGCTCTACTCGATGGTCGGCGCCGACGGCCTCGCGGTCATCCCGGCCGGCGAGGGCGAGCTGCCCGCCGGGGCGCCGGTCGAGGTCGAGCCGATCTAATGGGCCTTCCCGCAACGTTTGACCGGAAGCGGTGGACGCCGATCACCGCCTGGCTTTGTCCTCGACCCTTGAAAGACCTTCGGTCTTCCCCGGGTCTGCGTCCTCGCCAGCCGGCGCCCGCGCCTCGCCGCTTCCGCCCAACTCACGGGAAGACCCACTAGCTCTTCTCGAGCGCGCGCTTGAGCCGCCGGTGATAGCGCCGGAAGGCGAGCGCGGTGGCGCCCTCGACGAGCGGCGCGGCCGCGCGCAGGCGCCCGCCCAGTCGCGCGGTCGGCGTCAGCGTGACCCGCGTGCCGCTCGCGGTGGGCTCGAAGTCCCAGCGCCCGTCGATCGGCGGCCCCTCGACGACGCGGATCTCGAAGCGGCGCCCCGGTTCGGCCGCGACGACCTCCGTGATCTCGACCCGGCGCCGGCCGAGGACCTTGTGGACCTCGCGGAAGCGCGTCCCGGGCCCGACCGGTCCGGGCGTGAGCTGGGTGACCTCCTCTGCGTCCTGCCACGTCGAGAGCTTCTGCGGGTCGCTGATATAGGCGAAGACCTCCGCCGGAGGCCGCGCGATGTCGATGCCGGTCGACGGCACCCGCGCAACGCTACCCGGCCTCGAGGTAGGCGATGACGCGATTGGTCAGCGCCGTGAGCGCCGGCGCGGGGTGCTCGAGGGCCATCGGGCGCTCGGCGAGCAGCTCCTCGACGCCGTGGCCATAGTCGGGGTCGGCCCGGCGCGCGAGGCGCGCGCCCACCTGCGCGGCGCGCCGCGTGGCGACGGGGTCGACGGTCCAGATCGCCTCGAAGCTCCGGCCGCGGTCGTCCTCCGTGCCGCCTGGCTGCTCCCAGGCCAGCAGGCACGCGGCGTACCCCGGGGCGTCGACGACGACGGCCCACTCGTTCCCCAGCGCGTCGTCGGGCTCGATCGGGAGCTCGACCGGACCGCCGTCCCGCGGATGGC
>DATNGY010000335.1:0-2084 GCA_035605735.1 Solirubrobacteraceae bacterium | reverse complement strand
CCGAGGCCCTGAGCACGCGGGTCTACCGGACCTCGCCGTACACGCGGGACGCCAACGCGAGGACGCGCCGCGCGGACGACCGCGTCTACACCGGCCAGCACGGCGCCTCGTCGGTGCTGAAGATCACCGGCGGCTCGGTCGCCGCCGGGCTGCGCGGCGCCATCACGATGGCGGTCGACCGCCACGCCAGCCGCTGATCGTCATGCTGGCGGCATGGCGGAGCGTCTCCCGCTGCCCCACGACGCGACCGCGAGCCCAGCGCTGGCGGCCGAGTACGCAGCCGCCCGCGATCGCGAGGGCCGCGTCATGGCCATCCTCCAGGCGATGGGGCCGCGGGCCGAGGTCGTGCGGGCCTTCGTGGCCCTGACCGACGCGGTGCTCTACGGGCCCGCGGCGCTCGGGCACCGCGAGCGCGAGCTCCTGGCCGTCGCCGCGTCACAGGCCAACGGCGCCGAGTACTCGACCGGCGTCCACGGCGCGCTGCTGCGGCGCGACGGCGGCGGACCGAACGGCAGCGACCGCGACCGCGCGCTGGTCGGCTTCGCCCGGCGCCTGACGCTCGCCCCGCGCGAGGGACGCGACGCCGTCGCCGAGCTCCGCGACCACCTCACCGCCGACGAGGCCCACGACGCGATCGCCGTCGTGGCGCTTTTGAACCTGGCCAACCGTGCGGCGCTCGCGACCGGGATCGACGCCGGCGACGATCTCCGCTGAAAGGCGCTACAGCGCGCTCAGCGCGCGACCGCGTGCAAACCGCGCGGCGGGCGCCCGCTCGCGCGCACCTCGACGTCGGCGAAGCCCGCGTCGCGCAGCACGGCGCGCAGCGTCCGCGCGCTGAAGAAGCGCAGGTGGTCGGAGCGGGGGTCGAAGTGGGCGTCGGGCGCGACGACGAGCCGCCCGTGCCAGGGCGTCGTCACGAGCAGCGTCGAGCCCCAGCGCAGCACCCGGCGGACCTCGGCGAGCAGGCCGACGACGTCGGCGACGTGCTCGAGGACCTCGCCCGCCCAGACGAGCTCGAAGGCGTCCTCGGCGAAGGGCAGCGCGCCGTCCTCGGGCACGACGACCGCCTCGACGCCTCGGGCGCGCGCGCGGCGCACCGCCTCGGCCGCCACGTCGGCGCCGACGACCTGCGCGCCCGCGGCCGCGAGCTCGGTCGCGAAGCGCCCGTCCCCGCAGCCGAGGTCGAGCACGCGCTGCCCGGTGCGGACGTGGGCGAGCAGGAAGGCCAGCCGGACGCCGAAGCGCTCGGGCTCGGCGTCCTGCGGGATCGCGTGCCAGACGGCCTCGCGCCAGCGCTGCACTCAGAACGCGCCGCGGCGCGTGATGACGGCCGGCACCGTCTTGAGGAGGATCGAGAGGTCGAGGAAGACCGACCAGCGCTCGAGGTAGAGGAAGTCCAGGCGCACGAGGTCGTCGAAGTCGAGGTCCGAGCGCCCCGACACCTGCCACAGGCCCGTGATCCCCGGCATGACGAGGTAGCGCTTCTTGTGCCAGGGCTCGAGACGGTCGTAGTCGCGCTGGGGCAGCGGGCGGGGCCCCACGAGCGACATCTCCCCGCGCAGGACGTTGAAGAGCTGGGGCAGCTCGTCCAGCGAGAAGCGCCGCAGCAGCCGCCCGACCGGCGTCATCCGCGGGTCGTCGCGGATCTTGAAGAGCGCGCCGGTCGCCTCGTTGCGCTGCTCGAGGTCGGCTTGGCGCTGGTCGGCGTCGCGGTACATCGTGCGGAACTTCATGCACTCGAAGGGCTGGCCGCCGATGCCCGGGCGGACCGAGCGGTAGACGACGGCGCCGCGCGAGGTCAGACGGACCGCGAGCGCGATCGTCGCCATCAGCGGGCTGAGCACGAAGAGCAACAGGAAGCCGCCGACGAGGTCGAACGACCGCTTCAGCGCGTAGTCGACGCCCTCGAAGACCGGGGGCTTGAGCTCGAAGAGCGGGACCGACTGGCCGGGCACGAACTCGGCCCGGTGGATGAGGATCTCCATCGTCGACGGCGCGACCCGCACGACGACGCCGCGCTGGTGGCACTGGTCGACGAGCTCGACCGCCTCGCGCTCGGGGAACTCGGGGTCGGCGATGATGAC
>DATNGY010000334.1:0-6131 GCA_035605735.1 Solirubrobacteraceae bacterium | reverse complement strand
GCGCGGGTCGGCGCGCGCCTCGACGAAGGAGTCCTCGACCTCTCGGCGCTCGCGCGCGACGGCCTCCTCGACGCCGACCCGGAGCTGTTCGCGCAGCCGAGCCTGAACGCGTTCATGGCCGCCGGACCGCAGACATGGGCGGCTGTGCGCGAGCGCCTCACCGAGCTCGCGCGCGGCGTCGACGCCGAGGCGCCGCGGCTCGCGCTCGACGACGTCCGGCTGCGCCTGCCCTTCGCGGTCGCCGACTACGTCGACTTCTACTCCTCGCTCGAGCACGCGACGAACCTCGGGCGCCTGTTCCGCCCAGGGAGCGAGCCGCTCCTGCCGAACTGGCGCCACCTGCCCGTCGGCTACCACGGGCGCGCCGGGACGGTCGTGGTCAGCGGCACCGACGTGCGCCGCCCGCGCGGCCAGCGCATGCCGTCGGACGCCGACGCGCCCGTCCACGGGCCGAGCGCGCGCCTCGATGTCGAGCTCGAGCTCGGCGTCGTCGTCGGCGTGCCGAGCGCGCTGGGCGAGCCCGTCCCGGTCGCCTCGGCGCTCGACCACGTCTTCGGGCTCGTCCTCGTCAACGACTGGAGCGCGCGCGACCTGCAGGCCTGGGAGTACCAGCCGCTCGGCCCGTTCCTGGGCAAGTCGTTCGCGACCTCGATCGGGGCGTGGGTCACGCCGCTGGCCGCCGTCGCCGGCCGGCGCGTCGCCGCCCCCGCGCAGGAGCCCGCGCCGCTGCTTTACCTGCGCGAGGCGCCGTGGGCGTTCGACCTCGAGCTGGAGATCGAGCTCAACGGGACGCGGGTCGCCGCCACCAACGCGCGGCACCTGTACTGGAGCTTCGCCCAGCAGATCGCGCACCTGACGGCCAACGGCGCGAGCCTGCGCACGGGCGACCTGCTCGCCTCCGGGACGATCTCGGGGCCCGGACGCGGCGAGCGCGGCTCGCTGATCGAGCTCACGTGGAACGGGGCCGAGCCGCTCGAGCTCCCGGGGGGCGGACGGCGAACGTTCCTCGAGGACGGCGACGAGGTCGTCCTGCGCGGGCGCGGCGGAGAGCCGGTGGCCGTAGCCGAGGTGCGCGGGCGGATCGTCCCGTGAGCCTGCCGCGACGGCTGCGGCGCCTCACGCCGCCGGCGCTGCGCGACGACGTCCGCGCCCGCGCGCTCGCGGTCGGCTGCGGGCTGATCCCGCCGCGGACGATGCACTCCGACGCCGACGCTGCCGTCCTGCGCGCGGCGGCGAGCGGACGCCGCCGCGCCGTCGAGATCGGCGTCTACGAGGGCTCGTCGGCGGTCGAGCTCTGCCGCGTCCTTGCGCCGTCGGCCGAGCTGCACCTCGTCGACCCGTTCGGCGCGCACGCCTCGGCGCTGCCGGCGGGCTGGGGCGCGAGCGAGCGCGCGACGCGGCGCGTCGTGCGCCGGGCCGTGCGCCGCCACGCGGGCCCGCGCGTTCGCTGGCACGTCGGCTTCAGCGCGGACGTCGCGCGCGGCTGGCCCGACCCGGTCGACCTCGTCTTCGTCGACGGCGACCACAGCAAGGAGGGCGCCGCGACCGACTGGGCCGCGTGGTCGCCACTCGTCGTGCCCGGCGGCGCGGTCGTCCTGCACGACGCGCGCCTGTCGCAGCCCGGCGGGCGCGGGCTGCCGGGGCCCACGGCCGTCGCCGACCGGCTCTTCCGCGGCCCCGACGCCCTCGCGGGCTGGCGGATCCTCACCGAGGACGACCGCACGATCGCGGTCGTGCGGACGGCCTGAGCGCGCGGACGCTCAGCGTCCCGGCGGGCTGTAGTCGACGGACCGCTTCGCGGCCGCGTCGACCTCCTCGGGCGCGAGCAGCACGGTGGTCTTGACCGTCGCGCCGCCGGCGGCGTTGACGGCGATCGCCACCGCGAGCGCGCTCTCGTTGTCGGGCAGGTCGACGGTCACGTACGCGTCGCGCTCGCCGAACGCGAAGTAGAAGCTCTCGAGCTTGCCGCCGACGGTCTCGGCCGCCTTGGCCACCACGTCGCGCCGGCTGCTCCCGCCCCCGCTCTGGATGCCGCGCGTGCCGTCGAGCGTGTAGGACGCCTCGAAGAGGAACTTGGGCATGTGCCCCCTTTCGGATCGGTTCGTGGCGGCGAGCCTCCCACGATCAGCCCGCGAGCCGCAACCCGGCCGCGTCCGGCCGGTTGGCGAACGGGGCGGCGGCGCGGCAGGCCTCGCCCCGCAGCCCGGGGCACGGCGGCAGCGGCGTCGGCGCGCCGATGCCCGGCACGACCGGGAGGACGAGCCGCGACGGCCGGCCGGCGCCGCGGGCGACGTCGAGCGTCGCCGTACCGCGCGGTCGCGTCCGGGCGAAGGACCAGACGGGCTGATCGCCGCCCGGCGCCTCGAGCGTGACCCGGATCCGCGACCCGGCCCGGTAGACGTGGCCCTCGTAGTAGAGCGGGACGACGAGCTTCGCGAACCGTCCGCGCGGCATCGGAGCCGCGTCGGCGCGGCGGAAGCTCGGCACCGGCTCGAGCAGCGTGCTCCGCGCCGGGTCGAGCTTGCGGCCGCTCGCGCGCAGCCACCCGTTCTGCACGAACGTCTCCTTGCCGTCCGGGCGCACCTCGCTGACCGTGGCCTGCAGGTCTACGTCGCGCCTGGACGAACGCACCCAGGCCTGGAGCGCGCCCGCGCCGACGACGGTCGTGGTCGCCCGCAGCGGGGTCGTCAGGTACGAGACCGCGCTCCCGTTCGGCGGCTGCTTCCACGCGTAGGGCGGCGCCGCCGTCCACAGTCCGCCGGGGCCCGAGGCGGTGTTGCCGGTGAAGCTCGTCGGCGGGCGCGCCGCTGCGTTCCAGGTGAAGGCGTCGGCGCCGGCCCGCGGCGGCGGACGGTCGCGCAGGGCGGCGCCGGGCGCGAGATACCACGACCGCGCGCGCGTGCCGGGCACGGGGAAGCGGCGGAACGAGCGCTCGAAGCCGGCGAGCGGCACGCCGGGCGTCGACCCGCCGGCGCCGGTCTCGAAGAGGATGCGCACGGGCTTGAGGCGCTCGAAGGCGGCCTTGGCGGCGGCGTAGGTCGGCTGCGCCTGGATCGGGTCGTCGGGCAGCGTGATCCCGGGCACGCCCGTGATCGTCGAGAAGATCACGGGCGCGAACGCCTTCAGCGTCGGGCTCAGCCGCGGGACGCGGCGCGCCACGTAGAGCTCGAGGAAGTCGAACCAGCGCACGAACGTCGCCGGGGTGGCGAGCGAGTCGACGTGGACGCCGTTCGTGAACGTGAACCACTTGCGGCGGGTGCCGGTGAAGCGGCTGGCCAGCGCAGGGCAGTGGCCGCCGGTCTGCTCATCGGTCCACTGGCAGGCGAGGAACGTCGGGGCCTTGATGCGGTGCACGAAGGTCACCGGCGCGAGCGGATCGGCGACCTTCGGCACGTAGAAGCGGTTGGCGTCGATCTTCGCGAGCAGGTCGACCGCCTCGGGATGCAGGGCCTGGTTGGCCTCGCACTGCTTGTCGCCGGCGCGGATGCGCTCGTACGCCCACCGCTGGCCGCCCGTCGCCGAGGCGGGGAGAGCGTCGTGGACGCGGTCCTTGGCCCACGAGAGCGCGAAGCCCGTGTTGAGGATCCCGCCGGGATAGAGCGTCGTCGCGGTGTTGTCGATCACCGACAGCGGCGTGATCGCGGCCAGGCTCGGCGGCCGCGTCGCCCCCACGAAGAGCTGGCTGATCCCGCCGTAGGAGATGCCGACCATTCCGACCTCGTGGTGAAGGACCCACGGCTGGCGCGCGACGGTCTCGACGACGTCGTAGCCGTCGAGCGACTGCAGCGGCTCGAAGTAGTCGAAGGCGCCGCCGGAGCAGCCGGTGCCGCGCATGTTGACGTCCACGACCGCGTACCCGAGCAGGTTCGCGACCTGCGAGATCCCGCTCTGCGCGCCGGCCGGGTTCGCGTAGCCGTAGCCCGCGTACTCGACGAGCGTCGGGTACGGGCCGGGCCCGGACGGAAGCCGGACGCTGATCGCGAGCGTCGTGCCGTCGCGCGTGCGCAGGTAGCCGTAGCCCTTGGCCGGGATCGCCTGGTCGTAGAGGCGCGTGCTCGGCGGCGCCGAGCGCGTGGAGAAGACCGTGACCGGACCCGAGCGGCTCGCGCCCTGGCGCACCGTGTAGCCGCGACCGGGCGCGACCTCGCGGAAGAGCGCGCCGCCGAGCGCGCCGGCTCCGAGCGCCTGCACCCGCGCGCCGGCGCGATCGACGAGCGCGACGCGCGCGCCGGGCGTGGCGCCGGTGACCTGGACCTGCTCGGCGCTGCCGCGCGCGACGAGCGCGGCGCCGGCCGTCGCGGTCCCGGCGGTTGCGAGGATGAGCAGGCTCGCCGCGGCGACCAGGGTGACCCGGATCCCGTGCATGGCGCGCAACCCTTTCATGCCGACGGGTGCAGGAGCGGCAACACGGACTCCCAGCCGGCGCGCAGGAGCGCCACGAGCGACGGCGGCGTGACGAGCGCGGCGCGCTCGCCGCGCGGCCGCATGCGCCGCTCGCCGTAGCCCGCCGGGCTCCAGGCGAGCAGCCGGTCGCCGCGCACGAGCCAGGGCGCGCCGTCGCGCAGGACGAACGCGCCGTCGGGGATGTCGTCGAGGTCCGCGTCGTGCAGGCGCCGGGCGCGCGTGTCCCCCTCGACGCGCTCGGCGTGCAGGCGCGCGTCGATCGCGTCGGCGCCGCGGTCGCGCGGGTGTCGTTCGCGCCAGAGCTCCGCGAAGCGCGCGTAGTCCTCGCGCCGGCAGAGCGCGCACGGGCGGTGGCCGGCCGCGAGCGCCGTGGCCTCGTCGAGGAAGAAGAGCTCGGTGAAGCGGCCCGGCTGCATGAGCGGCGCGCGGTGCCAGCCGCGGAAGCGCAGCCGGCACGCGATCCAGCGCCGCCCCGCCCACTGGCGGCGGATCTGCCCGTGGGCGTCGTGGAGGCAGCCGCGGTTGCCGTAGACGAGCCCGCGCGCCGGGTCGGCGACGAGCTCGCCGAGCGGCGTGACGCGGTTGCTCAGCGCCAGGGCGGCCGGTCCGCCTACTCGCAGACGGGCACGGCGGGGACCGCGAGGATCGTGAGGGTCCGGTGCTTGGCGAAGCCGCCGAGCACCTGGCGCCCGTGTCGCCTGACCGTCACGAACGTGCCGCCGAACGTCGGCAGGAAGCGGGCCGACGCACCGAAGCCGGCGCGGTGGTAGCGAGCCACCATCCGCGTCGCCGCCGTCCGGCCCACGGTGACGCCCGTCGCCGTGCGCACCCCGCGCGTGAGCGACAGCGTGCGCAGGCGGCCGCGCCGGAACTCGGCCGTGCCGCGCACGCCCGGCGGAGCCTTCGCGCCCGAGAGGCGGTAGGTGACGGGCACCGGGAAGTCGAGCGGGCAGCCCCGCGAGCGATGGGCGAGCCAGCCCGTCGAGAGCGCCGCGGAGCGCGTCATGCCGAGCTCGAGCGGGCCGATGCCGTCCAGGCGCAGCCGCGTGGCCGCGTGCGCGCCGGCGGGCGCGGCGAGCGCCGTGGCGAGGGCGACGGGGACGATCAGGCGGCGCGCGATGGCGCCGACGCTACCGCAGCGTCCGCGGACGGCGCGGCAAGCAGCGCGGTCAGCCGGCGCATCGCCCTCGCGTTGCCGCGCTTCAGCCAGGCGCGGAGCAGCGGCCCGGCGAGGCGCTCCGTCGGCGGAAGGCCGAGGAACTCGAGCTGGAACGCGATCTCGGTGCCGCCCGAGGGGAGCTCGGTCAGCCGGTACGTTCCGCGCGTGCGGCGGCGGCCGCGGGCGCCCACGGTCTCCTCGACGGTCGTGACCGGCGGCTCGGCGGCGATGACCTCGAGGTCGGCCCAGCTCTCCGGACCCGGAGCGTTGGCGCGGAAGTGCGCCTTCGCGCCGACGCCCGCCGGCGGCCCGGAGAACGACCAGTCGACGAGCATGTGGTCGGTGAACGCGACGTGGTTGGCGAGCACGTCGAGGAACGCGAAGACCTCGGCACGCGGGCGCTCGACGCGGGTGGAGACTTGGATCGGCTTCATCGGATCGACCTCGAACGAAGGTTGTGACACTGTGTCACAACACTGTGCCAGACAGGGCCGCGATGTCAACCCGCGCGGCTCAGAGCCCGTAGGCCTCGAGCAGCTTGAGCCAGAGCTCGCTGCGCGTGGGGAAC
>DATNGY010000333.1:0-3943 GCA_035605735.1 Solirubrobacteraceae bacterium | reverse complement strand
TCGCCGGCGCCGAGCACGTCCGTGTCTGGCGGCTCTACATGACGGGGTCCGCGCAGGCGTTCGAGCGCGGCGAGCCCGGCTTCATGACGCTGGCCGCCGCCTGATCACGGCGCGGGCAGCGCAAGCGTCGCGCCCGCCACCGTGGCGCGCGCCGACCGCGAGCGCTGCGTCCACGCGACGCGCACGCGCACGGACGCGCCGCTCGGCAGGCGGACCGCGAGGGCGCCCGCGGTCGCGCCGGCCGCGAGCGCCCAGGTGCCCGCACCGGCGACCGTCGCGTCGGCGACGTAGCGCACGCCGCGCAGCCGGTAGCGGATCGGGCCGTCGCCCGTCGTCGTGAAGCGCCCGCCCCGCAGGCCGGGGCCGTGGGCGACGCCGGAGTAGAACCGGCGGATCACCGCGTCGGCCAGCGCGTTGGCCGCGACCACGGCCGCCCGGCGCGCTTCGAGGCCGGGATCGGGGCCGGCGATCGTCGCCGCGGGCCGGACGTCGGCGAGCCTCAGCGGGTAGGCGCCCGGCGTGTGGACGGGCGCAATCCGCGCCGCGCAGCCGGTGTCCAGACGCGCGATCCGGCGCGGCGCGCGGACGAACGCGCGAATGATCGCGCGGGCGCAGGCGGCGCCGACCGAGAGCGTCGTGTCGCCCTCGGAGGTGACGTGCACCGTGTTCGCCAGCGTCACGACGCGCACGGTGCGCCCGAGCCGCGGCACGAAGAGTTCGGCGTCGGAGAGCGGTGTGAGCGAGTCGAGGTCGCCGCCGAGGACGAGGACGGGCACGCGCGCGGGCAGCGGTCGTCTGTGCGCGGGGACGACCGGCCGGTGCGCGACCGGGCGCGGCCAGTCCAGGCACGCGCTGTAGGGCTCGGAGTAGGCGCCGATGCGCAGCCACTCCCGAAGCGTGAACGGCGCGAAGGCCGTCCGCGGCCCGCCGCGGATGCTGGCCGCGAGCTCGCGCCGCCGCTGCGCCGGCGACGAGCGCATCGAGAAGAGCATCGGGTAGTCCGTGCAGCTCACGGCCATGTACAGGCCGTTCGAGAAGTAGTCGGCGGTGCTCACGCCGTGGTCGTAGGTCTCCGACTGGCCGGCGAGGCGCAGGATCGGAGCCGCGTCGCCGGCGAGGGCCGCGCGGACGGACGCGTCGAGCTCGCGGTAGATCACCGGGTCGGAGCCGGCGTCCTGGACCATGTCGGCCAGCGTGCGCGGGTCGACGCGCGCGCTGATGCGGCTGCCGTCGGCGTCGCGCGTGGCGCCGACGAGCGGCGCGCTGCGGACGCGCGCGACGAGCGCCGCGAGCCGGGCCGTGGCGCTGCCGGGCGCCGCGATCGCGCACGCCGGATCGCGCGCGCAGACCGCGTCGAGGGCCCGGCGCGCCACCTCGCCGGACGACGCGTACCAGGGGTCGAGGCCGCGAACGGGGTAGGTGGAGTCGAGTACGACGGCGCGCAGGCGGTCGGGATGGCGGCCCATGAACGACTGCGCGAACCAGCTCCCGTACGAGTCGCCGTAGAGGTCGACGCGCCGCAGGCGGAGGGCGCGTAGCACCGCGGCGAGGTCGTCGACGGCGTAGGCGGTGCCGAAGAGGTCGGGCGCGTCGCGGAGGCCGTGGCGGCGGCGCAGCGTCCGGGCGCAGGCGGCGACGAGGCGCGGGAAGCGCGCGGCCGTCGTGACGCCGGGATAGCGCTGCAGCCGCGGGCAGTCGACGAGCGCCGAGCGACCCGTCCCGCGGTTGTCGACGAGCAGGAGGTTGCGGTCGCGCAGCACGGGGCCGAAGATCCCGCGGTACTCGACCTCGCTGCCGATCGACGGGTAGCCCGGGCCGCCCTCGACCGCGACGAGCGCGGGAGCGCGCGCGGCGCCCGGGAGGGCGCGGATCCACTTGAAGCCGATCCGGATCCGCGGGCCGGACGCCCGTCGCGGGTCGAGCGGGCGGGCGAGCGTGCCGCACCAAGCGCGGGCGCCGGCGCAGCGCTTCAGGGTCACCGAGCCGACGCGAAGCGCCGCCGCCGCACCTGGGGCGCCCACCGCGACCGCCACGAGAACCGCGAGGACGATCCCGCCGCGTCGCAGGGCTATCCCTCCTCGATCGGCCAGCCGCGCCGGCGCCACGTCCCGACGCCGCCGTCGGCGACGTGGACCACGCGCTCCATGCCGCAGCGGCGCAGCAGCGAGGCGGCGATCGCGCTGCGCTGCCCGGAGGAGCAGATCGCGGCCACCGGGCGCTCGGGGTCGAGCCCGTCGGGCACCGCGGTCAGCTCGTGGTAGGGCGCGTGGATCGAGCCGGGGATGTGGCCCGCGTCCCACTCGCTGCGCTCGCGGACGTCGAGGACCTGCACGTCGTCGCGGCGCGCGTGCAGCGCGTCGACGTCGATGCGCTCGACCGAGCCGGTCGGGCGCTTCTCCTCGCGCCAGCTCGTCATGCCGCCGGCGAGGAAGCCGGCGACCCCGCGGATGCCGACCGCGGCCGCGAGGTGCGCGGCGTGCGTCGCGTCGGCGTCGTCGCGGCCGACGAGCACGACCTCGCGGTCGCGGTCGGCGACCCACGCGAGCTTCGTGCCGAAGCCCGCGCGCACGGCGGGGTTGCAGACGGCCCCGGGGATGTGGGCGTCGTCGAACTGCATGTCGGTGCGGACGTCGACGACGAGCGCGCCGGCGGCGCGCTGCGCCTCGACCTGGCGCGGGGTGAGGCCGTGGACGGCGACCCGATCGGTGACGAGCGGCCCGCGGTTGAGCGCGACGATGGCCTGGAAGTTCGGCGGCTGGGGCCCGAGCGTCGGCGTGGTCGCCTCCACGAAGGCCTCCTCGTCGTCGACGCTCAGCAGCGCGTTGTGCGCGCGCTCGTAGGCGATCGTCGAGGAGACCTTCAGGTCCATCCCCGGGCCGCCGCAGAGCGACCCGCCGAGGTGCCCGGGCCAGACCTCGCACGCGTCGGGCAGCCCGAGCAGCGTCTCGTGCAGCGAGCGGAAGATCCCGCGCGCGCCCTCGCGCTTGTCGACCGCGAGGTCGGGGCGGGCGATGTCGCCGACGAAGAGCGTGTCTCCGCTCAGCAGCGCCCAGGGCTCGCTCCCGCGCGCCGTGTCGACGAGCGCGAACGCCGTGTGCTCGGGGCGGTGGCCGGGCGTGTGCAGCGCGCGCACGACGACGTCGCCGAGCGCGAGCTCCCAGCCGTCGTCGAACGGCTCGTGCTCGAAGTCGGGCTCGGCGAGGCGGTGGACGTGGATCGTCGCCCCGGTGGCGGCGGCGAGGCGGCCGTGACCGGAGACGTGATCGGCGTGGTTGTGCGTCTCGAGCACGTGCTCGATGCGCACACCGAGGTAGCGCGCGAGCGCGAGGTAGTCGTCGACGTCGAGCTTCGGGTCGACGACCGCGGCGACGCCCGCCTCTTCGTCGCCGACGAGGTACGACGCGCAGCCGAGGTCGTCGTGGATCAGCTGGCGGAAGATCACGGGCCGTAAATGTCGGTCCGGCACGGCTGCCCGCGGCACACGTCTACGACGCCGCCGCCGAGCAGGAACGTCGCCTTCTGCGCGCGGGCGGCGACGGTCTTGCGCGGGAACGAGTGCGGGTCGGCGCCGACGCGCGGCGGCGTGTTCGTGATCGGCACGAGCGGCGTCTGCGGGCCGCCGTCCCACCACACGACCGCGCTGCCCCGGAACGGGAAGCGCCGGATCGTCGGCACGCCGTAGCTCGGGCGCCGGTCGGTCGTGCGCCCGGGCGCGACCGAGGGTCGGTAGATCGAGGCGCCGATCGAGCGCGCCTCGACGTCGGCCTGGACGTTGGCGACCTGGTGGTCGCCGACGGCGACATGCATGAGGATCGTGTGCGAGGGCGTGTTCGGCGGCGGGCGAGTGGTCGCGAAGTGCGTCCAGCCGTCGGTCTCCGCGCGGTCCCAGAGCATCTGGACGATCGAGAGCAGCAGCGTCTGCTGACCCTTGTCGGGGTAGGCG